>NZ_VRVH01000134.1:0-11992 GCF_008040095.1 Methylobacterium sp. WL6
CCGGCGGCGGTGCGGGCCGTCGCCCGCGCCTGCGGCGCCAACGCCCTCGCCGTCGCGATCCCCTGCCACCGGGTGGTGCGGACGGACGGAGCCCTGTCCGGCTACCGTTGGGGCATCGAGCGCAAGCGGGCACTGCTGAAGCGCGAGGGGGTGGTACGGTGAGCGGATAAGCCTCGCGATCGCGTTCGAGCTCTTCCCCCCCCTTTTGAGGGGAGGGTGGCCCGCGAAGCAAGTCGGGAGAGGGAGCGCCGGATTCGGAGAAGCCGCTCCCCCTCTTCCGGCGATCCAGAACCAGGCCCTCTCTACCGACCGAACCGCTCGAACTTCGGGAAGCTCCGGGTCATCAGCGTGCCCGCATCGGTGCGGTGGCCCATCCACTTCTCCAGCACGCCGGCGTTGGCGAGGCGCGGCTGGGGGGAGCCGTCGCGCCAGGGCAGGCCCTCGGCCAGGGCGAAGACGCAGGCGTCGACGAGGGTCGATTGCCGGCAGCGCTGGAGGCGCACGCCCTTGCCGCGCACGAGCTCGGTCAGCTCGGTGATCGGGAAGACCAGCAGCAGCTTGTCGGAACTCGTCACCGCGACGTGGTCGCCCTCGGCCGGCACCAGCAGCACCGCCTTGGCGTCCCCGTCGAGGCCCAGGATGCCCTTGCCCTTGCGGGTGTTGGCGACCAGCCCGTCGGACGGCGCGAGGAAGCCGCGCCCGTCAGAGCCGGCGATCAGCAGGCGGGTCTCGGGGCGATAGGGCAGCGCCGCGACGATCTCGGTGCCGTCGTCGAGGTCGACCATCAGCCGGATCGGATCGCCGAAGCCGCGGCCGCCCGGCAGCTTCGAGGCGTCGAGCGTGAACACCTTGCCGTTCGAGGCCAGGACCAGGATCTTGGCGGTGGTCTCGCTCGGGAAGGCGATCTTGATCTGGTCGTCGCCCTTGAAGGCGACGCCCGACAGGTCGGCGACGTGGCCCTTCAGCGCGCGGATCCAGCCCTTCTCCGAGACGATGACGGTGATCGGCTCGCGCTCGACCATCGCGGCCGTGAAGTCGATGCCCGCGGTGTCGGGCGGGTTCTGCAGCGTCGTGCGGCGGGCGCCGAGCTTGGTGTCGGGCCCGAACGCCTTCTTCACTTGGCGGACCTGCTGGGTGATCGCCTTCCACTGCGCGGCATCCGAGCCGAGCAGTGCCTCGAGCCCGTCCTTCTCGCGCGTCAGGGTCTCCAGCTCGCGCTTCAGCTCCATCTCCTCGAGCTTGCGCAGGGAGCGCAGCCGCGTGTCGAGGATCGCGTTGGCCTGGACCTCGGTCAGCCCGAAATGCGCCATCAGCGCCGGCTTCGGCTCGTCCTCCTCGCGGATGATGCGGATCACCGCGTCGAGGTCGAGGTAGACGATGAGCAGGCCGTTCAGGATCTCAAGCCGGCGCTCGATCTGCCCGAGCCGGTTGCGCGAGCGCCGCTGCAGCACGACGCGGCGATGGTCGAGCCATTCGCGCAAAGCCTCGGCGAGCCCGATGACGCGGGGCACGAGGCCGCCGACCAGCACGTTCATGTTGAGCGGGATGCGGGCTTCGAGCTCGGTCAGCCGGAACAGCGATTCCATCAGGATCACCGGGTCGACGCTGCGCGAGCGCGGCTCCAGCACGACGCGCACGTCCTCGGCTGATTCGTCGCGCACGTCGGCGAGCAGCGGAAGCTTCCTCTCCTGCAGCAGCTCGGCGAGCTTCTCGATCAGCCGCGCCTTCGGGATGCCGTAGGGGATCTCGGTGACGACGATGTTCCAGGTGCCGCGGCCGAGGTCCTCCTTGGTCCAGCGGGCGCGCACGCGAAAGGCGCCGCGGCCGGTGCGGTAGGCCTCGGCGATCGATTCGGCCGAGTCGATCAGGATGCCGCCGGTGGGGAAGTCCGGCCCCTGCACGAAGCTGACGAGATGGGCCGAGGTCGCCTGCGGGTTGGCGATCAGGTAGAGCGCCGCGTCGCAGAGCTCGGCGGCGTTGTGCGGCGGGATCGAGGTCGCCATGCCGACCGCGATGCCCTGGCTGCCGTTGGCGAGCAGATTCGGGAACGCCGCCGGCAGGACGGAGGGCTCGTCCTTCTCGCCGTTGTAGGACGGGCGGAAATCGACCGTGTCCTCGTCGAACCCGTCGAGGATCAGCCGCGCGACCTCGGTGAGCCGCGCCTCGGTGTAGCGGTAGGCGGCCGGGCCGTCGCCATCGATGTTGCCGAAGTTGCCCTGGCCGTCGACCAGCGGATAGCGCTGCGCGAAGTCCTGGCTCAGCCGAACCAGCGCGTCGTAGATCGCCTGATCGCCGTGCGGGTGGAAGTCGCCCATCACGTCGCCGACGATCTTGGCGCACTTCTTGTGCGCGGTGTTCGGATCGAGCCGAAGCAGCCGCATGCCGTAGAGGATGCGGCGGTGCACCGGCTTGAGCCCGTCGCGGGCATCGGGCAGCGCCCGGTGCATGATCGTGGAAAGCGCATAGGCGAGGTAGCGCTCTTCCAGCGCGGACTTCAGCTCGACGCTCTCGATGCCGTCCCCGGTCGGCGGCTCGAAGGGCTGGCCCATCACGGCTCCGTTCTCAGATGTTTCATGTGGAACATAACACGAACATCACGGCGCGGCATCCAGGCCGGCCGCGACGAATCGTGAGCGTTCCTCGGGGACGGGCAGCGCCCGCGGACCCCAGATGTGCTGGGTGAGGAAGTAGCCGGTCAAGGTAAACCCATTCCGCACGTCGTCCGGGCCCTCCAACCGCCCGCCGTCGCGCAGGAAGGCCGGCAGCGCCAGCAGGCGGTCGCGGTAGGGCTCCCCGGCCGAGGCGCTGACGGCGCGCCCGCTCTTCGGCGAGACGTAGATCAGGGCGTCGTTCCCGCCTGTGGCGGCGCAGGCGCCGAGATCGAGGCCGAAGCCGAGCTCGGCCAGGATCGCCAGCTCGAACCGCACCATCAGCACCGGGGCGATCGTGCGGTCGTCCAGGTGGCCGATCAGGACCCGGGCCGCCTCGAACATCTCGGGATGCGGATCGCGCTCGGGCAGCAGGCGCAGGAGGGCGGCGAGGTGGCCGACGCCGTAGAGCGCCAGGCCGGAGCCGATCAGCCGCGACAGGGCCGATTCGAGCGGCTCGACCGCGAAGGCGCCGAGGCCGTCGTCGAGCCGCGCGCGCCAGGTCGCGCGGACCAGGTTCCCGGGCTGCAGCACCGGCTGCAACCGGCGCGAACGCCCGCCATGGACGAGGCCGAGATGACGCCCGTGCGCGCGGGTCATCGCCTCGAGGACGACGCCGGTCTCGCCCTGCCTGCGCACGCCGAGCACGAGCGCGTCATCCGTCCACTGCATCCGCCGTACATAGGCGTTTTTGGTGTGCGGCGTGAGGGTGCGTGTTTCCTAGGACTGAAAGCCGCGGTAGCTTCGGGCATTGGGAGAGGTTGCGGGGATTGGATGCTGGTGCGGAATTCGATCTCGGGACCCGCTGCGCGTCCCACTCGGCGGGCATTTCGACGGTCCGCGCCCATCCTCGCCATCACCGTGATCCTCACCGGTTGCATAGGGCGCGGCGAGGCGCCCTCCCCCGCCGCTCAGGCGTCGTCAAAACCCGTCCGCGAGCGCATCGCCGCCCTCGCCCTGCGGCAGGTCGCGTTCGGGTCGGTCTCGCTGCTGCCGGTGCGGTTCGAATCGAGCCGGATCGCCGGGCCGTTCGAGGATGGCGGGCGCACGCTCTACTGCGTCTCGAGCCACATGAAGGGTCGCACCTTCGGCAAGGGCGAGCGACCCAAGGTCGTGATCCGCGAGGACAAGGCGGCGAACGCGCTACGGCGATCGACGACGACGAGGTCTGCCAGGGCCACCGCACAGAGCCGTTCCCGGAGCTGGAGACCGTGGGCAACGCGAAGGCCGGCACCATCGGGGGCTGATCCGGGTTGTTCCGGCCCCGTCCTTGCTCCCCCGGACCGATGCGAAACACGCCGCTCGCCCTCTCCCTCGACCTGATCGCCCGCGCCCACGCCGTTCCCGTCGCCGACGACGAGAGCGCGCTGCAGGTGATGACCGACGAGGAGCTGAAGCCCGGCCTCGACGCGATCATCGAGCAGCGCGGCGGCGCCGGCGACCTCTGGGTGTTCGCCTACGGCTCGCTGATGTGGCGGCCGGAATTCGCCTTCGCCGAGAGCCGGATCGGCACGGTGCGCGGCTTCCACCGGCGCTTCTGCCTGCTGCAACGGCGCTTTCGCGGCACGCCGGAGCGGCCCGGCTTCGTGCTCGCGCTGGACCGCGGCGGCTCGTGCCGGGGCGTCGCGTTCCGCTTGGCCGGAACCAACCTGCGCGAGACGCTGATGCCGGTCTGGCGCCGCGAGATGCGCGGGCGCGGCTACGTCGCGCGCTGGCTGCCGGTCGCGACGGAGGCCGGAACGGTCTCGGCGCTGACCTTTCTCGTGAACCGCGCGAGCGACCGCTATTCCGGTCGCCTGACGGAGGCCGAGATCGCTGACCGGATCGCGGTCGCGTCCGGGCATCTCGGGCCGAGCGCCGAGTACCTGTTTCGCACGGTCGAGGCCTGCGAGGCACTCGGCATCCGCGACCGGCACCTCTGGAACCTGCAGGCCCTGGTCGCCGCCCGCCTGGATCTCGGCCATCCAATCTCGGGCGGCGCACCGGGATAGGCTCGCGGCGGCGAGAGCGGACGCCTCCATCGATGCGGCCTCAGACCCAGGCGCGCTTCAGCGCCGTCACGACGCGGCCGCCGCCATGCTCCGCATCCGGGTTGCGCAACTCGCGCAAGCCCGGCGCCCGGCCCGTCGTCAGGTAGACGACCACCGTCAGCGCCAGCACCACCTTCATCCGCATCGACCCCGTCCCGCTTGGTTAAGCGAGGCTGTGTAGGATCGGTCGGTTTTGAGGAGGTTGCGCCGGCGCACATCGAGCCGGCTGCGACGGCGTTTACCGGCGAACATGGTTTGCGAAGTATGAAGGCGGCCCTTGCGGCCTAATTCACCTCCACCTGGATCACGCCCGGCACGGCGCGCAGCATCCCCGCGATCTGCGGGGTGGCCTGGTACTTGTCGCGCAGCTTGATCTCGACCTCGCGCTCGCCGCCGTCCAGCAGCAGGATCAACGAGACCTCGCCCTCGCCGCGCATGGCGAGGCGCTGCTGCACGGCGCCGATCGGGCCCTCGTCGCGCAGGTAGATCCGCATGCCCTTCTGGTAACGCGCCACCGCCGCGTCGAGCGGCTCGGCGGCGAGGATCCGGGCGCGCACGTCTTCGCCCTCGAGGTTGGCCTGGAGCTGGAGAACCAGCGGCTGGCCGGGTTCCAGGATCTCGCGGTAATGCCCGAGGCCTTCGGAGAAGATGATCGCCTCGAAATGCCCGGTCTGGTCCGAGAGCGTGACGATGCCGAGCTTGTTGCCGGTCTTGGTGCGGCGCTCGGAACGGTCGAGCACCGAGGCCGCGACCTTGCCGACGCTCGAGGTGCCGGCGCGAACCGAGCGGCAGAACTCGGCCCAGCTCTGCACCCGGAGCTTGCCCAGCAGGTCCTGATACTCGTCGAGCGGGTGCCCCGAGACGAAGAAGCCGATCGCGTCGTACTCGCGCTTGAGCTTCTCGGCCATCGGCCAGCCCTCGTAGGCCGGGATGCGCAAGCTCACGTCGGTGGAGGTGACGCCGCCGAACATGTCGGCGATGCCGGCGCTCTCGGCTTCGGCCGCGCCCTGCGCCAGCTTCATCATCGGCTCGACCGCGGCGCAGGCCTTGGCGCGGTCCGGCTCGATGTCGTCCATCGCGCCGGCGGCGACCAGGCTCTCGAGCGTGCGCTTGTTGACGTGGCGCGGGTTGAGCCGGCGGGCGAGGCAGGCGAGATCCTTGAACGGGCGCTCGCCGCGCGCCTCGACGATCGACTTCACCGCCTCGCGCCCGACGCCCTTGATCGCGGCGAGCGCGTAGCGGATGCGCCCGACGCCATTGTCGTCGACATGGACCTCGAAGGTGACGCCGGATGTGTTGATCGAGGGCGGTTCGACGACGATCTTGAGCCGCTGCGCGTCCTGCCGGAATTCGGCGAGCTTGTCGGTGTTGTCCATGTCGAGGTTCATCGCGGCGGCGAGGAACTCGACCGGATGGTTCGCCTTGAGGTAGGCGGTCTGGTAGGTCAGCAGGGCGTAGGCCGCCGCGTGGCTCTTGTTGAAGCCGTAATCGGCGAACTTGGCCAGCAGGTCGAAGATCTCGTTGGCCTTCGGCTTGGTCAGCCCGCGCTCGACGCAGCCCTTCACGAAGCGGTCGCGCTGGGCGTCCATCTCGGCGCGGATCTTCTTGCCCATGGCGCGCCGGAGCATGTCGGCCTCGCCGAGCGAGTAGCCGGCCAGGAGCTTGGCGATCTCCATCACCTGCTCCTGGTAGACGATGATGCCGAAGGTCTCCTTCAGCGCCGGCTCCAGCTTGGGATGCGGGTACCACGCCGCCTCGTTGCCGGCGTCGCGACCGAGCTTGCGCTCGCAATAGACCGGGATGTTGGCCATCGGGCCCGGCCGGTAGAGGGCGACGAGCGCGATGATGTCCTCGAAGCGGTCGGCCTGCATCTCGCAGAGCGCCTTGCGCATGCCGGCCGATTCCACCTGGAACACGCCGACCGTCTCGCCCCGGCCCATCGGCTGGTAGGTCTCGGGCTGATCGAGCGGCAGCGCCGCGAGGTCGATCTCGATGCCGCGTTGCTTGAGCAGGTCCGTGCAGCACCTGAGCATCGTCAGCGTCTTGAGGCCGAGGAAGTCGAACTTCACCAGGCCCGCGGCCTCGACCCACTTCATGTTGAACTGGGTCACCCGCATCCCGGTCTTCGGGTCGCGGTAGAGCGGCACCAGCTGCTCCAGCGGCCGGTCGCCGATGACGACGCCGGCCGCGTGGGTCGAGGCGTGGCGGTGCAGGCCCTCGAGCTTCTTGGCGATCTCCATGAGGCGAGCCACGATCGGCTCCTCCTCGATCGCCTGCTGCAGCTTCGGCTCGCCCTCGATCGCCTGGACCAGGGTCACGGGGTTGGCCGGGTTCTGCGGCACCAGCTTGGTCAGCTTGTCGACCTGCCCGTAGGGCATCTCGAGCACGCGGCCGACGTCGCGCAGCACCCCGCGCGCCTGCAGCGTGCCGAAGGTGATGATCTGCGCCACCTGCTCTTGGCCGTAGCGCTCCTGCACGTACTGGATCACGCGCTCGCGCCCCTCGACGCAGAAGTCGATGTCGAAGTCCGGCATCGAGACACGCTCGGGGTTGAGGAAGCGCTCGAACAGCAGGCCGAAGCGCAGCGGGTCGAGGTCGGTGATCAGCAGCGCGTAGGCGACGAGCGAGCCCGCGCCCGAGCCGCGGCCCGGGCCGACGGGGATGTCGTGGTCCTTGGCCCACTTGATGAAGTCGGAGACGATCAGGAAGTAGCCCGGGAACTTCATCCCGACGATGACGTCGAGCTCGAAGGCCAGGCGGTCGCGGTAGGCCTGCTCGGTGAAGCCCTCGCACGGCCCGTGCTGCCTCAGGCGCAGGGCGAGGCCGGCCTCGGCCTGGCGGCGCAGCTCGGTCGGCTCGTCGGCGGCGACCTCCACCGGCACCGAGGGCGCTGCCTCGGCGAGCGCGTCCTGCATCGGCGCGGTCCCGCCCGCCGCCACCCGCGAAAAGTTCGGCAGGATCGGCTTGCGGGTGCGGACGCGGACCGCGCAGCGCATCGCGATCTCGACCGTCGCCTGCAGGGCGTCCGGCAGGTCGGCGAACAGCTCGGCCATCTCGGCCCGGGTCTTGAAGCCGTGGCGCGCGGTGAGCTTGCGGCGGCGGTCGTCGGAGACGACGCGCCCGTCGGCGATCGCGAGCAGCGCGTCGTGGGCGTCGTAATCGCCCGCCTTGCCGAAGAACGGCTCGTTGGCGGCGGCGATCGACAGGCCGTCGCGGTCGGCCATGCGCAGCAGCTCGGCCTCGATCCGACCTTCGTCGTCGAGGCCGTGGCGCTGGAGCTCGACGTAGAGCCGGCTCTCGCCGAAGGTGGTGCGCAGGGCGGCGAGCCGCGCCTCGGCGAGGTCTGGGCGGCCGGCGCGCAGCGCCGCGTCGAGCGGGCCGGTGAAGCCGCCGGTGAGCGCGATCAGGCCCGCCGACGATTCAGCGAGCGCCGCGGCGGTGACGCAGGGCGCCTCGCCGAGCCCGGTGTCGAAGTAGGCGCGGCTCGCCAGCCGCAGCAGGTTGCCGTAGCCGGTCTCGTCCTGCGCCAGCACGACGAGGCTGCCGGCGGGCCTCGCCACCCGTGCCATCGGGTCGACGGCCTCGAACGCCACCGAGAGCTGCATCCCGGCAATCGGCTGGATGCCGCTGCCGGCGGCCTTCTCGGAAAACTCGAGCGCGCCGAACAGGTTGTTGGTATCGGTCAGCGCCAGCGCCGGCTGGTGGTCGGCCAGAGCCGACTTGACGATGTCGCCCACCTTGAGGGCGCCCTCGAGCAGGGAATAGGACGAGTGGACGTGGAGGTGGACGAATCCGACCTCCTTGAGCTGGCGCGCCATGACGGTCCTTGTGCGGGTGCCCCAGAGATCCGTCCTTCGGCCGCCGGAGTCGATGGCCGGCAGGCCGCGATCGCCGATATCCACCGCCGATGTGGCGTTTCGGACGCGCGGCCTGCGACCAATTATCCTGTGCACGGGCAGTCCGGCCGCCCGCGCCGAAGGCATCCCTCAACGGATCGGGGCCAAGGCTACCGCCCAACCCGCCACTGCGACCGCGAGCAGCCCGAAGGCCATGAACTCCGCGACGCCGACCAGAACCATCCGCTTGAGCATGTCGGGCACTCCGTTTCGATGACCCTACTTTGTTCCTGTTTTGTTCCATGTAAAGCGCGAGCGTCGGGGACCTAGCGATAGAGTTGACGAAACGTGAAGCCCGAAGCGCTTCATCGCGGCCGGACCCCTCAGGCGGGATCGCCGACCTCGGGCATGGTCCTGCGAACGCCGGGCGGGGGATGGCGTCCGTCACCCCGCTCCGCCCGCGGCGCCCTACAGGTAAAGGAGGCAGGCGAGCAGGAAGACGCTCTCGACAAGGAGCACCAGGAAGATGATCATCGTCACGGCGGGATCCCGACCGACGAGGGAGCGCGCTGTGATCGGCTCGGACACGACGGGCACTCCGCTTTCTGGGGGCGCGGCGGCTCCTCGCGGCATGGAAGCCTGACGCGCGGCCGCGACGAAAAGCACCTTCGCCGGGAGGTCGGGGGACGTTGACCGGCGAAGGTGCCGCCGGAGGAGAAACGCTGTCCCGGCCCGCCGTGAATGCCATCGATCGGACGGGCGAGCCTTCACGCACGTTAAATCTTCTACAGATCTTCCAAGCGTCGATCTGCAACAGTTCCGGCGTCACAGCGAGCGAATGCTTGCCTCTGTACCAAGCGGAGCCTTCGTTCGACAGCACGGAGCGGCCGCGCCGTCGAAGCGCCGATCGCCGTGGGAACGTCGGTTCAAGGTTTCGGTACGCCGGGCGGTCGGAGACGGGGGCGCCGATCTGTCAGGGCCGGCCGGGTTGGGGCTTGTGGCCCGATTCGAAGCGGGAGTACGCTCGGGCCGCCCAGCCACGCGACGACGTCGGCGGGCTCAGGGAGTGGAACATTGGATTTTTCCCCGTCCTCGACGCAGGAGCTCTGGCTCAAGCGCGTGCGCGACTTCATGGCCGCCGAGGTCTATCCGGCGCTCGACGCCGTGAAGGCCGAGACAGCACAGTCCGTGCCCGACCGCTGGGCGCCCTCCGCGGCGATCGAGGGCCTGAAGGCTAAGGCGCGCGCGGCGGGCCTGTGGAACCTGTTCCTGCCGCCCTCGCCCGAGCACGACACCGATGCGTTCCACGGTGCCGGGCTGACGAATCTCGACTACGCGCGCTGTGCCGAGGAGATGGGCCGGGTGGCTTGGGCCTCGGAAGTGTTCAACTGCTCGGCCCCCGACACCGGCAACATGGAGGTGCTGCACCGCTACGGCAGCCCGATGCACAAGGAGCGCTGGCTCAAGCCGCTGATGGCGGGCGAGATCCGCTCCGCCTTCCTGATGACCGAGCCCGAGGTCGCCTCGTCGGACGCGACCAACATCGCGACCTCGATCCGCCGCGACGGCGACCATTACGTGATCAACGGCCGCAAGTGGTGGTCGACCGGCGTCGGCGACCGGCGCTGCAAGGTCGCGATCGTGATGGGCAAGACCGACCCCGACGCCCCGCGCCACCACCAGCAATCGCAGATCTTCGTGCCCCTCGACGCGCCCGGCGTCGAGATCAAGCGCCTGCTCTCGGTGTTCGGCTACGACGAGGCCCCGCACGGCCACGCCGAGGTCACCTTACGCGACGTGCGCGTGCCGGCCGAGAACCTGATCCTCGGCGAGGGCCGCGGCTTCGAGATCGCGCAGGGGCGCCTCGGCCCGGGCCGAATCCACCACTGCATGCGCACCATCGGCGCGGCCGAGGCCGCCCTCGAGGCGATGGTGCGGCGCCTGCTCGCGCGCACCGCCTTCGGCAAGCGGCTGGCCGACCAGTCGGTGTGGGAGCAGCGCGTCGCCGAGGCCCGCATCGACATCGAGATGACGCGCCTGCTCTGCCTCAAGGCGGCGGACATGATGGACAAGGTCGGCGCCAAGGCGGCCAAGCTCGAGATCGCGATGATCAAGGTCGCCGCCCCGCGCATCGCGCTGAAGGTGCTCGACGACGCGATCCAGGCCCATGGCGGCGCCGGCGTCTCCGACGACTTCGACCTCGCCCGCACCTACGCCCACATCCGCACCCTGCGGCTCGCCGACGGGCCGGACGAGGTCCACAACCGCTCGATCGCCCGCCTCGAATTCGCCCGCCACAGCAACGCTGGTCCCGCCGCGTGAGCGGGACGGCGGATTCCGCCTTCGCCGGCACCAAGCCGGTCGACCCGCGCCACCGGATCGACGAGGGCGCCCTGTCGGCCTGGATGGCGGAGCACGTTGCCGGGTTCGACGGCCCGCTGACGCTGCGCCAGTTCAAGGGCGGCCAGTCGAACCCGACCTACCGGGTCGAGACCCCGGGGGGCGCCTACGTGCTGCGGCGCAAGCCCTTCGGCCCGCTGCTGCCCTCGGCCCACGCGGTCGAGCGCGAGTACCGCCTGATCCGCGCACTGCACGGCACCGGCTTCCCGGTGCCGCGGGCGGACGCACTGTGCGAGGATGCCGGCGTGATCGGTGCGGCCTTCTACGTGATGGAGACGGTCGAGGGTGCCGTGCACTGGAATGCAGCCCTGCCCGAGCTGCCGCCGGCCGAGCGGCGCGACGTCTACGCGGGCATGATCACGACCCTCGCCCGCCTGCACCGGGCCAACCCCACCGCGATCGGGCTCGGCGATTACGGCCGGCCGGGCAACTACTTCGCCCGCCAGGTCGACCGCTGGACCAAGCAGTACCGCGCCGCCGAAGGCGACCGGCTCGAGGCGGCCGAGCGGCTGATCGCCTGGCTGCCGCGGACCGTGCCGGAGCAGGACCGGGTCTCGATCGTCCACGGCGACTTCCGCCTCGACAACATGATCTTCGCCCATGGCCGGGTCGCCGCGGTGCTGGACTGGGAGCTGTCGACGCTGGGCGATCCGCTCGCCGACTTCAGCTACCTTCTGATGCACTGGGTGCTGCCGGCGGACGGCCGCAGCGCGCTCGGCGGGCTCGATCTCCACGCGCTCGGCATCCCGACGCAGGATGAGGCGGTGGCGCTCTACTGCCGCGAGACCGGTCGCGACGGCCTGCCCGACCTGAACTGGTACTTCGCCTACAACCTGTTCCGCCTCGTCGGCATCCTCCAGGGCATCGCCGGCCGGATGAAGGCCGGCACCGCCGCGAGCGAGCACGCCGCCGACATGGCCGCCCGCGTGCCGAAGCTCGCCGACGCGGCCTGGTCCTTCGCCGTGAAAGCCGGGGCCTGACCGCGATGGCGCGCGTCGTCGTGGTGACGGGCGCAGCCCAGGGCATCGGCCGGGCGCTGTGCGAGCGCTTCGCCGTCGACGGCGCCACGGTGATCGCC
>NZ_VRVH01000135.1:0-11924 GCF_008040095.1 Methylobacterium sp. WL6
GCCGGCGCGGGAATGGCGTCGGCGCGGCGCATCGATTGCGCCTGATCCATCGCAACGACGCCGAGCGCCGCCACGGTGATCGCGGACCACAATCCGGCTACGGCGACGGTGGGGATCTTCGGCACGCAGGGCACTGTTCCGGCCAGCCGCCGCGACCGACGGTCCGGCAACGAGCGATGTGCGGGCTTCGACGAACGGGGAGTCGACGATGAGTCGCGCGTCGCGGCCGGCGGGCGGGGCGGATCGCGACGGGGACCGCGCCGCATCCCGCGCCTTGACGAAGCGCCGTCAAACGTAGTCAAAGACGCCCCTGACGCGCCAGAACCCTCAAGTCTGTCAAGGGTTTCGGAATGCCCGCCGGTGTAGCACAGCGGTAGTGCAGCGGTTTTGTAAACCGAAGGTCGGGAGTTCGATCCTCTCCACCGGCACCGACCCAACCGGCACGCGGACCTCAATGATTACATGAGGTTAGGCTAGAGTCCCGGCTTAAGGATGACCGCACTCTGATACAGCGGTCTGACACATGCCATTAAGAGTCGCCCGGCCGTGGAAGGACCCTAAGACAGGGGTATTCCATCTACGGCAACGAACTCCCCTCTCGATCGTAGACGAGCTCAAGGGACGGTCGGTCAGCCTTCCAATCGATGGTCATTGGTTCACAGTCAGGGTAGGGGCGCTCGTTCGCGTATCGTTGCGAACCAAGGAGCCCTCCGAGGCGCGTATCCGTCACTCGATTGCGGACGGTGCCTTGAAACGGTTCTGGCAGTCTCACAGGGACGGTTCGAAATACCAGCCTGAGGGTTCAACTCAGGTCAGTTCACGACCATTTCCCGACTCGATAGACATTGTTGCCGATGGGACACAGGGTCGAGCGGCATCATCGCAGGCCCCCTCCCCCGTCTCGATCGATCGTCCTGCTTTCACCGTCATCGACCTGTTCGAACGATGGGCGACCTACTCGGCAGACAAGCGAGCCGCCAACACGATCAAGCGGTATCGAGGGAGCTTCCGATCCCTTGCCGCTTTTGCCAAGGAACGAGACGTTCGATCCCTGACTGGGGATGACGTGTTCGCATGGGCCGAGCGCCGCCGTGACATGGAAGGGGTCAGCGCGAGGGCGATCAATAAGAACGATCTGGTTGCAGTGAGTTCCGTCTTTCGCTGGGCCTCAAGTCGGTCGGGCGGGCAGTTCCTGGCCTCGAACCCTGTCACGGGCATCAGCCTGGATGCGCCGAGAATCGTCGCCCAGCGGGAGCGGACATTCCGGGGTCACGAGATAGCAGCGATCCTCTCAGCGGCCTCTGCGGTCCAGCCCGACGATCAGAACCCTACCCGTGCAGCGTCGAGGCGGTGGTGCCCCTGGTTGGCGGCATACTCGGGTGCACGAATCACCGAACTCACGAACCTTGAGAAGCGGGACATCCGAACCGAGGCCGGCATCCTCTTTATGGACCTCCGGGTGACCAAAACCGGTGAACCGCGAACCGTGCCTCTACACGCCCATCTGATCGAACAAGGCTTCCTTGTCTTCGTTCAAGCATCGTTGGCCGGTCCGCTATTCTATGACCCCAAGCGGCACCGGAAGTGCTCAAGCACCCCGCCCGGCGAACTACAGGGCCACAAGGTTGCCAAGTGGATACGCGACACCCTCCACCTTGATCCGTGCCTGTCGCCGAACCACGGCTGGCGACACACGTGGAAGACGCGTGCTCTTGGCGCCGGTATCGAGGAACGCTTACGGGATGCTGTTACCGGCCATCGGGTAGCATCGGTGGGGCGGCGATACGAGACGCCAACGCTGACGATGCTCGGACGGGCTATGCATCAGTTCCCGCGATATGGAGTTGGCACGATTGACGCTAGAGCCATCAATGCGCCCCCCTCGCGCGCCCGCTCCTCCTACAATCCGAAATCACCATTGGTTTGAAGGTTTTAGGGATGCCTGAGCTATCATGGTTCGTCAGTTAAAGGAAAGAAAAAAGGACGTTCGTAATGGTCGTTTTCGGGCATTTGCTGTGACAGATTTGTGACCGGATTTTCATGGTTCGTTCTAGCGTCTAAACCGCCAACTTCGCTTCGGAAGCGGCCATAGGCAACGGTAACGAATGATCGATCCGTTGTGGGTAAAAAATAGGCCAACCCACGTTGGTGTTCCGCGAACCGTCCCTCTCAACGCCAACCTGATCGATCAAGGCTTCCTCGCGTTCGTTCACGCGTCTGCACCCGGTTCGCTCTTCTATATTTCGCGCGGCACTGGAACGGGTCTGAAACCCACCGGGCGAGATACAGGGTCACGAGGCCGGCAAGTGGGTTCGCCAGACCGTCAACCTTGATCCGTGCCTGCCTCCAAACCAGGGCTGGCGCGACACTTGGAAGACTCATGCGCTTGGTGCCGGTATCGAGGAACGCCTACGCGATGCCAACTCTGATTTCTATGTTGACCCCTCAAACAGCCACCCAACTTTTGCTTGCTCGATTTAGCGACACTATATAAAGGATTGGCAAAAGGACACGGGAGATCAGGCAGTGGAGTATCTTGAAGATTTGCCGGAAGACTGTCCGCTAAATCACGCATTGGATACGGCGGTCGACGTGGCCTATCGCGTAGTCTCCACATTGAATCCTACCGTAAAAGATTTTCTTTCAAACTCAGCGTTAAATGTTCCCAAGCCTGCAACGGTAGACTCGTGCCGTTGGGCGTCATGCTCACTATTCACTTCACGCGACCAAGCTATCAATATAGCAGGGAAGCTTTCCAAGACTCGCGTTTCAAATCCTCATATCTCCATGTGCATCATAAAGGCAGGAACGGGAAAGTCACACATTAAAGGAAAGCATGTGGATTTCTGGCCGTTTAAGCACTTCGATCCGCAGACTGTAGTCGTTAAGACGGAGAAAGTGTGATGGCCAATAAGAGATCAGCTGAATATGTATCGACGCTAGTTTACTTAGATGGCCCTCAACTTATCAAACTGAAGGCTCACAAAACCACCATTGTCGCAATGGCCATTCCATGCGCGGAGAATGAATCGTTATTCATTGCAACAAGCGTTACCCAAAAGAACTGGGTTTCGTATTTGGACGGCCATGTCGATTTGAGATTTTTATTTACCTTTGCCGATATTAGAACAAATTACACATTTGATCTTCTGAAGTTGAAAAAGAACAAGATCACTATGCTTCCGTGGGAAGGAAATATAGGCGGTCAGTACTTACCGGAGCCCCGATTTTTTGCCTCAAACCATACGGAGGAAGATATTGAGGCCGAGCAAGAGGAAACATATTCGGAGACTCTTCAAGTAGATGGGGAGTGGGACATGCCCGATTTCGGCAGTTTTTACAGTCGATACTCTGACGTATATTATTTCCTGTCTAGCGCGGGCGAGTATGAGGATGAAGAGACGCCGGAGGATTTGAAAAATAATATTCGCAATGCATTTCGGGACAAGGCATTCAAAGGAGGATTTAGTTATGTTCACTTCTTTGATGCGATTTCTCGCAATAGAGCCAGAACAACCAGACTGGCAGTCGATAAAATCAAATATGAATCGCCTGGATACATAAACGTCAATGGCGAGAAGACTGCGTTCAAAACTTCCAAGGACACAATACTTGGTTATCTTTCCAACAGAAAGCTGGCCAGAGAGGCATATAAAGACATTTACGTTTATCTTTCCAAGGCAAGATTGTTGAAAACGGCTGGTCAAGATTTTCCGACGAATCATCCACAAGCAGCATTCATAAAGGCGGCTGGATATCGACTGGCTAATGAAATCGGCATTCCCAACCTCGATGGCTTATTCCAGCTTGTGGAGCAGAACGCCCTTGTTTTTACTAAAGTAATAATGTCATTTTGCCGCCGAATAGAAGAGGCAAGCAGGTTTATTGCTCAAGGTCGAGTGAACTTTACGTGATTAATCATACTTGATAGCAGCTGACCCACAGTTCTACAAATCTGCTGATACTTAGACATTGTCATCTTTCAAGCTTCCAAACATTTTGGTGGAGGGTGACCCAAGATGGTGGCGCGGATGCGATGTTTGTTGGGTCGACGCTGACAAAGCTCCATACTGCTTGTTCTATTCAGGACTTGTTCGTCAGAGTGCACCGTGAAGTGACGTAACAGGCGCCCGACCGTTCCCCGAGCCCGAGCGTAACATCAGGCTTGCCTACTGGTTGATGTTACGGCATTGTCTCCCGGTCTAGACCCGGAGGTGACATTTGGCGAGGATCGGTTACGCGCGTTGCAGTTCTGAGGATCAATCCCTCGACATCCAGATCGAACGACTCAAGGCTGAGGGGTGTCAGCCTATCCGATACGAGAAAGTGTCGGGTGCTTCGCGCGAAGGTCGGACCGAACTTGCCGCGATCCTCGATTTCATCCGGGAGGGCGATGAGCTGGTTGTGGTTCGTGCGGACCGGTTAGGCCGAGATACCCGTGACGTTCTGAACATCGTGCACGAGCTTGATCAGCGGGGCGCCTTCCTCACCGTGCTCGATCCTCACGTAACCACCAGGGGTGAAAGCGGACGCATCGTGCTCACCGTCCTTGGTATGGTGAGTCAGATGGAACGGCGCTTCATCCTTGAACGCCAACGCGAGGGTATCGAGGCTGCGAAAGCCAAGGGCGTCTACACAGGCGGTAAGCGTCGGCTGGACCGTGACAAGGTTCTCGCGTTGAGGGCCGCTGGTGACGGTCCTGCGGCGATTGCAAAAGCCCTCGGCTGTTCCCGGATGCAGGTCTATCGGATTATCGGAAGCGAGACCGTCACCCCGTCGCCGTAGGCGTCGGTTCAGAGGAACGGCTAGTCCGAAGCGAGGGGTCGTGTTAGCCCCTCGCTTCGGCTCACTTCTCACTTCGCCTTGGTGGCAATGCCCTTCAAGCCGGCATCGTAAACACCACCGATGGCTTCCTTCGCCTTATCGTCGGGTGCTCCCTTGGCCTTGAAGCTTCCGGTCCAGGTGACCTTGGAGCCGCCACCATCCTTCTCGACCATGATAGTGGATTTGTAATCCTCGACCGGCAAAGGTCCCGATACGATTGTGTAGGTATAGCTCATCTTTTTATCGTCGCGGGCCTGCTCTTGCTCGACGAGAAGTCCACCACCCTTGAGATGAAGGGTCCGTTGATCTTTTCCGCCGTTCTTAGACAAAGCGCACGTCTCAACGACCGGGTGCCAACCACCGATCCCACAGAAGCCACCGATGGTCTTCCACACCGCATCGGGTGAAGCTGCGACCATGGTGGTCTTCGTCACTTCCAGCGCGAAAACAGGAGTGATAGAGACCGCGACCAGAGCCGCAGCAGAGATAATAGTTTTGCGCATCTAGCGTTTCCTCACAAGGCTTCTTTGACGCGGATAAACACGCCGAAGATTAAGCTAGCGCACGATCTAAACTTTACCATATGCATTGCTTATACGGATGCGATTCAATCCCAAGCAAAATGCGCCCTTAAACGCGGAGCGCATCACTTTCATGTGTGGCTATCGGAATGAAGGCGGCCGGTGATGGCCCGGCGGCGATTGCAAAAGCCCTCGGCTGTTCCCGGAAGCCGTTCTATCGAATCAGTAGAGGGAACACCGCTTATTGATCACCGTCAGCGTCAGGCTGAGGGTATGCCAAGGTTGAGACCGAAAGAGCGTTCAAGATTCGCAAGCCAACGATCGACGCTGACCGTGCGTGGAAGCCTGCGGCGTCGGACATGGGTGGAACGACCATCGCCCGGGCACTGAACGTGTCGCGAGCGTCCGTCTACAGGCTCCTGAGCACAGCGAGTTGATCACTGGGGCGCCTCCCTCACCGGTCTCCACGCTCATGTTCCACCCCGAGCACAAGTTATAGGGTCGATCTGACCACTCTTTACCTGACGGTTCAGATTAGTTCGTGGCTTATTCCTACGTCTGAATGCGATGTTATCAAGGTGGCTTAAACGTGAAGTGTCTAAATGGGGCAAGGACACGCTGGGGTTCATGATACCGCTTACAGAGCGAATGCGGTGGGCGCCTGTCCTGTCGCCGTAACCGGAGCGTTGGTCCACCGGGATGTAGATTCACAAGCTCATTGATCCAGCAAAGGTTGCCCCCTAGGCTGGGACAGAGTTCTATCACTAGGTGATGCATAATGAGCGCTACGCTGGAAACGCAGTATTTGCTCGATCAGATTGTCAAAACTATTACTTCTCACGGCACACCACTTACTCGAACAAAGATCAGTCGACTGCTTGGTATCGAACAGAAGGACCTATACGCTGCTTTTGATTATGGACACGAAAAGAAATACCTGTCTTGGTCAGAGGGAAACTGGTATGATGTGAAGAAATCTTTTGTGATCGCTGAAGACGCGTTTTATCCAGCATCTGAGGCTGGTCTGCGCAAGCTTTGGCAAGATGACAGCTTTCACGAAAATGAGTTCCTTATAGAAAATACTTCAAAGAAAGACTCTAAGATCGAGGGAAGGTGGACTCGCCCTGATTTGACCTTGATATCTCATAAAAAGTTCCCCTGGACCATAGGGCGTGAGTTCGACGTCGTGACTTTTGAGGTAAAGCGGCCGGATAGTTGTAACGTATTGGCGGTATTTGAGGCCTTATCTCATTCCTCTGCAGCAACCAAGTCTTACGTTGTGTTCCCGGTCGATCATGCAATCTGGAGAAAAGAAAATCCAGCGCAGGAAGCGAGAGTTGTTGATGAGTGTTCTCGCCATGGGATTGGGTTGATACTCATTGAAGACGCTTATGTTGCTCCACGTGCGGTCCATCTTATAAAGGCTCAGAAGCGCGAAATCAGCCACGAGAGATGTAGTGACTTTCTCGGTGCTGTTATGTCGGAGGAGGCAAAAAGCAGGCTATCCGAATGGAAATGACATCGCTTTAACGCTCTAAATATCAAAGCATTATTTCATAATAACGCACTGGTTTCAGTATTTATTATGCCGTTGTAGTCGGTAGTTCCCCGATCCGGGTAGTGTAGCGGGGTGACCGCATTTCGAACTTGGTAGACCACGAACGATCCTTCACCACTCCAGCGGACGCGACGACCAGGCTCCCACGACCATAGAGACGGTTGCAGGCATCTAGGGCTTCCATCAACGGGCCCCACGCTCTCGATCCAGTCCACCGATTAACGCTCGCTATGAAGCTTCCATAGGAACATCAGATCGATCGTAATGAGCGTGCCATGTCGCAGGGGCATCCTACTCGTCACTCCGTAAAACACCCAACCACGCCATCACGGACCGAATGCGAACGGCACCGGTTCTCCGACGATCGCAAGGTCGCTATACTCATCCTGACGGAACTATATTGATCCATTAAACTAATACTACATCGCAAAAACCACGGTCGTTATATTTTACTTATCGCCAAGTTCAACGTCATCCACCGGAGGGCTGAACTTTTATGAAGTGCGGTTGAGTAAAAGTGCTGCCGATCTAGAGTAAGAATCAAATAGACATGCAGTGCCTATTATATTCTCACGGCAGCTGTTGCACTGAAATGCTCACCAAGCGCCTTATTGCAGGGCCTGTTTTTCTTCTTGACGGGTGCGGCGATTTCAAGGTCATTATATGCCCAGTATGGCGTTCCCTTGAGGCTAGGCGATACGAAAACTTTCATTGTGAACGGCTCAATCGTAATCATTTTCATATCAAAAAGGTTGTGAATATCCGCCCGTAATAAAAGTCCATTGCTCACATGATTTGAGTGAGCGCCTTTATACCCGCGAATGTGTGCAGCTTGAAGAACGTCTAGAACTCCGGTGCGTGAGATTGCGCATCTTCCACCGTACGCTTCTATAAGACTTTTTCTGAATGGCCCTTGCCCCTGTCTGCGAGCGACTTCTGCCCAAACCCTTGGTCGCGTATCTTCATTATCACTTGGTTCAGCAGCTACCTCCGACTCTGCGTTCTCAACTTCTGTTTAAGCAACCCTTACACTCATGTCCCAAGAAGTAGGGGCGCACCGGGCAAGTAAATGCCCGAAGTTGGCAAGGGCGAGCTTAAACTGTAATGTCAAGTCTATACTTGCGAGATCATCACCAGAATAGAGGCGGCATATTGCACCACCCCCAGTGTTTTCTCCTCGCGACTTAAGGTGATCAAGCATGTTCGGCAAAGAAGTGAAAGCGTCAAACCCATTGTCTTCTATAGTAAGCCGGGTTTTTTGATTGAAATGCCAGCTTCCTTGACGAGATAGTTCGCGGCCTAGCTCTCCCGCCAGCAAATCGTCCGACGACGGAAGCTTCGAGTTGATGAATGGAACGATGCTTCTGTTCCGTTCCTTGACTTCTGGGTCGAAATAGTCATCTTCTGCGATTGAAACTGCAAATCCGATTTCCAATCCGCGATCAGAGGCAATCGCGTACACTTGCGGCATATACCCAAAAATATTTGCGCCTGTGCTACATATAGAGACCCATAGATCAACTGGCCGGTGTCCTCGCGATCCTCTGTTGCGAGAATACATCTTAGGACGCAAGACCATTTTAGCTGCATCTGGATGGGCGGCGCGAGCGTTCTCTGCAGCTTCTTTCAACTCATCGTAGATTCGCCAGTAAGCCTCTTTGTCAGGAGGCGGGACTAAGCTTTCGCCATTACGACTGCCAAACGCACCACTCGGCGCATCGAGCCATTTACTAAAGATAGGAAAATCAGATGCTGATTTCATGGCGTAGTTTCATCTTGAGGTTTGGGTATACCACGGGATGAGGATGCCGGGAACCTCTTACTATTCCTAGCCAGTTTGTCCTTCGCCGCAGACAATAAGTCGATATTGAATGAGTTACAAAGCAGCGTGAGATACAATAGTATGTCTGCAGCTTCGTCCTTAACCTTGACGACGAGAGCTTCGTCGATTTCTGCGCCATCCGGCCGCCACTGAAATATTTCGAGCAGTTCGGCCGCTTCTATACTTACTGATATGGCTAGATCCTTGGGTTTGTGGAACTGTCCCCAGTCACGTTCGTCTCGAAAATGGAGTAGCTGCTCAATAAGTTCCTCCATGTTTTCCTCCATAAGCTCTTCAAGCAATCGGCATTTGAGCGAACGTATGGTAATCTTAGCCGCAGCACCAACTGTATAAGTATGGGCGGCGATACGCTTGGGTGAGCACAATCAAACAGCCGTTGCTTAGGAACTGGGGGTTAGGTGAGACTAGACGTCAATACACACGGCCTACCCCTCCGCTGTTGGCATACGAACGCTCCCGGCACGCCACGGCAGTGCTTTCGTAGGCGCTCGATCCCTCGACAAGGTGGAACATCCCTGTGGGGCGATTCACAGCCATCCTCTCTATCGTATCGCCCTCACCGATGATCTGCATCATCGAGTTCTCACAGTTTGACCGAGCATGCCGATAGCTGATCATCAAGCCATGCTCGTTTCCCGGCAGAATCGTTTGTTTATTGATCCAACGTACATATCCTCCAGGCTCAGGAATCATATCGAGCATAACGTAGGATTCGCGTGGGCCTCGTTGATGATAATGTATTGGCTTGAAGCCGGTCGGGGAGACGTACTCGGGGTACGCGTTAGTTGAGCTGGTCGACCATCGGACAAGAGCAGCTCCGGCCAATCCCGCTCCGATAACGAACATCGTAAAGATTGTTATACGACCCGTACTTTCGCGAATCGAGGCCATTGAGCATTCTCCCCCGCTATCAAGGCAACGTAGGGTGCTCTTCTTCAAAGAAGAGTTGAATGTCATGGTTGACGGGCTTTAAGAATCGGCCTTTTGCACGGTAGACCTTGGGTATCAGCTACGGTATGTCAATACTGAAATGCATCGCGATCTCTCGGTGATATCGTGTTGAATATACCCCAATGTATGAACCTTTATCGCCTTACAAATGAGTTCAGTTCATAGCGCGCTTTAATGTCGAAATGGAATCCGATCTTTTCGTATGTTCCTCCGCCGCTTTGTCTGTGATATAATCGCAGGCGGAGACAACAGATGGACAAAAATGGTGAATCTCATCGGGCAAGTCCCCTGCAGGCGCGGGGCCTTGCGCCGTTTCCGTGCGCAGCCGCGCGGCGGACGGACGGCCCGAAGCGGGGCGCCATCGTCGCGATCCGGATCGTGTGACGGGGACGACGCTGTTCGTCGGCGGCGGCCTGTCGCGCGACCCCGGGTTCCGCGTCGACGGCCGAGCCGCCGCACGTCGCTTCCGGCGGCGCGATGCCGCCCTCGGCCTTCGGGGGGTCCCGAGATCCGAGGTGCCGCCGCAAAGGATCACGCCCGGCACCGAAGCGTCTCGCGTCGCCCGGGTTCGGCGCGCACCGAGATCCCGGCGTCGGCCCGATCACGGCCGGTGCCCGGCCGCCTCCGAGGCCGCGTAGCGGGTCCGGGCCGCGGCGACGGCCGCGTGGTTGCGTTCCGCCCAGGCGACGAGCGCCGCCAGCGGCTCCAGCATCGAATGCCCGAGCGCGTCGAGGCGATACTCCACGCTGGGCGGCTTGGTCGGGAAGACGTGCCGGGTGACGAAGCCGTCGCGTTCCAGCTCGCGCAGCGTCTGGGTCAACATGCGCTTCGAGATGTCGGGCACGGCCCGGCCGAGGGCGCTGAACCGCCGCGGGCCGCCGGCCAGCACGAGCAGCACCAGCGTCGTCCACTTGTCGCCGAGGCGATCCAGCACGTCGCGCACCGGGCAGAGCGAA
The DNA here is from genome assembly GCF_008040095.1 of Methylobacterium sp. WL6. Lineage (NCBI taxonomy): Bacteria > Pseudomonadati > Pseudomonadota > Alphaproteobacteria > Hyphomicrobiales > Methylobacteriaceae > Methylobacterium > Methylobacterium sp. WL6. The sequence continues at coordinate 10,654 of NZ_VRVH01000135.1, forward strand.
GGATCGACGGCCGTGGCCTGCCACTCCGCGAACCGCCGCACCAGTTCCGCCTGCTGGCTCATCGCCCGGTTCCCGCGAGGTTACCCTGTCCCAAAATACTGCCTCCTTATGCGCCGCCGAGGTCTCGAATAGGAAGCATGTATCTCAACCGAACCTTCGTGGACTGCGCCCATGACCTCTGCTCATCCCCGCATCGGCATCACCGGCGCATCCGGGCGCCTCGGGCGCCTCGTAGTCGAGGCCCTGCTGCGCAGCGTGCCGGCCTCCCGGATCGTGGCCGGCCTGCGCAACCCCGACGACGACGGCGCCAAGGCGCTCCGGGCCCTCGACGTCGAGGTGCGGCAGGTCGACTACGAGAGGACCGACACCCTGGACCGAGCCTTCGCGGGCATCGAGCGCCTGCTGCTCATCTCCTCCAACGAGTTCGGCAAGCGCGTGGACCAGCATCGGAACGTCATCGAGGCGGCCAAGCGGGCGGGCGTGCGCCGCATCGCCTACACCAGCGTCCTGCACGCCGACACGTCCCCGCCCAAGCTCACCGACGAGCATCGGCGGACGGAGCTCGTCCTCGCGGCATCCGGCGTGCCCTTCGTCATCCTGCGCAACGGCTGGTACACGGAGAACTACGCCGCCTCGATCCCGATGGCGCTCGAGCACGGCGCCCTCTTCGGCAGCGCGGGCCAGGGGCGGATCTCGTCCGCGGCGCGGGCCGACTACGCCGACGCGGCCGCGGCCGTGCTGACGGCCGCCGAGGTGGAGAACGGCCGCATCTACGAGCTGGCGGGCGACGACGCCTACACGCTGGAGGAGTTCGCAGCCGAGGTCGCGAAGGTGTCGGGCCGGCCGGTGGTCTACAGGAACCTGCCCGAGGCCGAGTACGAGGGCGTCCTGCTGAAGGCCGGCCTGCCGAAGGACCTGGCGGCCTTCGTCGCCGCCTCCGATTCCGTCGTGGCGGAGGGTGCGCTGTTCGAGGACGGGCGCGACCTGAGCAGGCTAATCGGCCGACCCACGAAACCGATGCGCGAGACCGTGGCTGCCGGCGAGCACTGAGCTCCGAGCGCGAGCCCGGCCCGCGCACGTCGCAGGGTCCGGCATCCGCCGCGCCTCGCGCTTGCCCCGACGCCGGGCCACGAACAGGAACCCTCCGGCATGCCGACCTTCGTCGAGATGGGTCGGTCGGTGACCGTGGCCGAGCAGCTCGCAGAGGAGAGCGGCGCGACGATCGGGGCCGAGCCGGGCGGCGTCGCGCCGGCACGCGCGATCGCCACCGT
>NZ_VRVH01000136.1:0-11833 GCF_008040095.1 Methylobacterium sp. WL6
CTTCCGCACGCACCGGCGCCTCGGCGCGGGCCGGCATCTCGGTCCGGGCCTCCTGGCGCGGCTCGCGGCGCGGCTGCTCTGTGCGTCCGTTCTCGTAACGGTTCTCGCGGGGCGCTTCGGCGCGCGGCTGCTCCTGACGAGACGGATCCTGACGAGTCGGATCCTGGCGCGAAAGGTCCTGGCGCGGAAACTCGTCCCGCGGCTGATCGCGACGGTTGAACTCGGCGCGGTTCTCCTGCCGATTGTCTTGGCGCGGATACTCCTGCCGCCCGCTGTCCTGGCGGTTGAAGGTCTGCCGGGGCGCGTCCTGGCGATCGTAATCGGCGCGCTGGCCGTGCTCCTGGCGGCCCTGATCCTGCCGGCCGCCGTCCTGGCGGTTGCCGTCGGGACGCTGGTTGTCGAAGCGGGCGCCGTTGTCGAAGCGCGGCCGGTCGTTGCGGTTGTTCTGGAACCGGTCGCGGCGCTCCTGGCGGTCGCCGCGGTTCTGGTTCTGGCCGAACCTGTCCTGCTGGTTGCGATCCTGGCCGCGATCCTGGCGCCCGTCCTGCTGACCGCCCTCGCCGCGGTTGTCGTAGGGCTGCGGCTGTTGGCCCGGATCGCCGTATTCAGGCGCGTAGCCGGCATAGCCCTGGCCGTTGGCCTCGCCGCCCTGCTCGTCGTCGCCGTCCTCCATGTCGTCGTCGTACGACCGCGAGGCGTAGCCGGCGCCGGCCTGCGGGCGGCCCTGCTCCTGCGCGCCGGAGATGATCCGGAAATAGTGCTCGCCGTGCTGGAAGTAGTTCTCCGCCGCCACCGGGTCGCCCGCCGCCTGCGCGTCCCGCGCGAGCTGAGCGTACTTGTCGGCGATGTGCTGGGCGGTGCCGCGGACTTTGACGTCGGGTCCGTTGGATTCGTAGGACCGGGTCAGCGGGTTCGGGCCCTTCGGCCGGTTCCGGCCGCGCACCCGTCGGTTCTGGTTTGGTCTCATCGGTCTCAGATGACCCTCGTTACTGCGAAAGGCGCGTCTGGTCGGGGGGAAGGCTGGGGGCCGGGCTCCCGAGGCGCCGCAGTGCGGGTCCTCGCCGGCGCCCGCGGACGGATCATCGGAATTGATCCACGACCCGCTCGCCTACCAGCCGTCTGTCCCGATCCCTCGGGGCCTACGCTTGCGTCCAAGACGCCCGTCGATTGTCAGGTTCGAAAACCGCCGCGCCGCTGCTCGAACCCGAGCCTGCGTCTGATCGACGGTGGAGCGATCGGCCGCCACCCCGCAAAGGATGCGCTATACCGAACCTACGGCTTTCCGTCTTAACGGATCGTCCGCGAACCGCAAGTCGAGACGGGGGATCCAGCGCGAAGTTGATGGGGATTCCGGCGAATTTTGCGTGATCGGTGCCATAAATCCCCTATGCGGGCGCCTTGTCGGGCCGACCGACGAACGACGCGACCCGCGTATGCCCGGCGAGATCGCGCGTGATGCCGCTCGGTCGAAGGCCCGCCTTCCGGCCCAGCTCCGTCACGGCGTCCGCCTGATCGTAGCCGATCTCGAGGTGGAGCGAGCCGCCCGGCGCGAGCAACCCGCCTGCCGTCGCATCGACGATCCGTCGATAGGCCGCAAGCCCGTCGCCGCCGCCGTCGAGCGCGGTCATCGGATCGTGCTCGCGCACCTCGCGATCGAGGCCGGCGATCACGGCGCTGGCGATGTAGGGCGGGTTCGAGACCACCCGGTCGAACCGGCCGACGAGCGCCTTGCACCAATCGCCGGCGACGAACAGGGTGCGATCGGCGACGCCGTTGTCGAGCGCGTTCGCGCGCGCCGTGCGCAGGGCATTCCAGGAGCGATCGAGGCCGATGCCGGTCGCGTTCGGCAGCGCGCTCAGCAGCGCGACCAGGATGCAGCCGCTGCCGGTGCCGAGGTCGAGGATGCGGAGGGGGGCCGCCGGGTCCGAAACCGTTTCCAGCGTGGCGTCGACCAACGTTTCGGTGTCGGGCCGCGGCACCAGCGTTTCCGGGGACAGCCGGAACGGCAGGCCCCAGAACTCCCACGTTCCGAGGATGCGGGCCACCGGTTCTCCGGCAACGCGCCGGCGCGCGGCGGCCTCCAACCTGTCCGCGCCCTCCGACCCGAGGGCTCGGCCGCCGTGCAGCGCGAGGTCGACGGCGCGGAGATCGAGCACGCCGAGCATCAGGAAGCGGGCATCGCCCTCGGGTATGCCTTCCGCGGCGAAACATTCGGCGAGGCGCCGCAGGGCAAGGCTGCGCGTATGATCCGGGCGGACGATGCGCGCGTCGGCCCGTCCGCTCACGCCATGCCTTCGGCGGCGAGCAGCTCGGCCTGATGCTCCGTCACGAGCGCGTCGACCAGCTCGTCGAGGGCGGTGCCGGCGAGCATCTCCTCCAGCTTGTACAGGGTGAGGTTGATGCGGTGGTCGGTCACCCGGCCCTGCGGGAAGTTGTAGGTTCGGATGCGCTCCGAGCGGTCGCCGGTGCCGACCTGCGACTTGCGGTCGGCGGCGCGGACCGCATCCTTGGCCGAGCGCTCCGCATCGTAGAGCTTGGCCCGCAGCAGCGACATCGCGCGGGCGCGGTTCTTGTGCTGGGAGCGCTCCTCCTGAACGAAGATCACGATCCCCGACGGCAGGTGGGTGATGCGGATCGCCGATTCGGTCTTGTTGACGTGCTGGCCGCCGGCCCCCTGCGAGCGCATGGTGTCGATCTTCAGGTCGGCGTCGTTGACGACGATGTCGACCTCCTCGGCCTCGGGCAGGACCGCGACGGTGGCGGCGGAGGTGTGGATCCGCCCCTGCGCCTCGGTGTCAGGCACGCGCTGGACCCGGTGGGCGCCGCTCTCGAACTTCAGGCGGGCGAACACGCCGCGGCCCTTCACCTCCGCCACGACCTCGCGATAGCCGCCGACGGTGCCCTCGCTCTCGGAGATGACCTCGACCTTCCAGCCCTTGGTGTCGGCGTACTTGGCGTACATCCGGAACAGGTCGCCGGCGAACAGCGCGGCTTCGTCGCCACCGGTGCCGGCGCGGATTTCGAGGATCGCGCTCTTCTCGTCGGCCGCGTCCTTGGGCAGCAGCATCAGCTGCAGGTCGCGGTGCGCCTTGATCAGCGCGTCCTCGGCGTCGGGCTTCTCGGCGGCGGCGAGCGCACGCATCTCGGGGTCGCCGCCGGGCTCGTCGATCAGCGCCTCGACCTCGGCCAGGTTGGCGGCCGCGGCGCGATAGGCGTGGATTCCGGCGACGACGGGATCGAGATCCGACAGCTCGCGGGAGAGCTGGACGATGCTCTCCGAGCTCGCATCGCCGGCGGCGAGGGTGCCGGTGACGATGTCGTGGCGCACGAGGATGGCGTCGAGGCGGTCGGGGGGAAAGGGGATCATCGACCGGGGTCTACTCTGGGACGCTGACGGAAACGAGCCCGGTTTTCACGCTGGGCGGGGTCAGACCGGGATGCCGTGGGCCTTGGCGAAGGCGGCGAGCGCCGGGCGGATCGAGGCGCCGTCATGGGCGCGGGCCATCTCGGCGTCGATCACGTCGGCGATCGCCCGCGCGTCGAGGCTCAGCACCATCGCCTTGATCGGGCCGATCGAGGCGGGCGACATCGAGAGGTCGCGGAAGCCCATGCCGATCAGCGCCATCGCTTCGAGCGGCCGTCCGCCGATCTCGCCGCACACCGTCACCGGGCATCCGGCCGCGTCTGCGCGCTCGGCGATCAACCGGAAGGCGCGGATCGCCGCAGCGCAGAGCGGATCGAACCGGTCCGCGACGCGGCGGTTCTCGCGGTCGACCGCAAACAGGAACTGCATCAGGTCGTTCGAGCCGACCGACAGGAAGTCGGCTACTTGGGCGATCTCGTCGATCTGGAACAAGAGCGAGGGCACCTCGACCATCGCGCCGAGGCGGCAATCGCTCGGCAGCGGATGGCCGTGGCGGCGCAGATGCGCCTTCTCGCGATCGACGATCGCCTTGGCCCGGACGAACTCGTCGACCGTGGCCACCATCGGGAACATGATCTTGAGCGGCCGCCCGGCCGCCGCCCTCAGCAGCGCGCGCAGCTGCACCCGCAGCAGCGCCGGCCGGTCGAGGCCGATCCGGATCGCGCGCCAGCCCAGCGCCGGGTTCTCCTCCTCGAGCTTGGGCATGTACGGCAGGATCTTGTCGCCGCCGATGTCGAGCGTCCGGATCGTCACCGGCCGATCGCCGGTGGCGGCGAACACCGCCTCGTACAGCGCCTGCTGCTCGGCCGCCGAGGGCATCCGCTGCGCCACCATGAACTGCAGCTCGGTGCGGAACAGGCCGATGCCCTCCGCGCCCGTCTCGTTGAGGTGGCCGAGGTCGACGAGCAGGCCGGCATTGAGGTGCAGGCCGATGCGGATGCCGTCACGGGTGGTCGCGGGGACGTCGCGCAGCGCCCGGTACTGCTCCTGCCGCTTGGCGCGCAGGCGCACCATCTCGGCATAGGCCGCCTCGATCTCCGGCCCCGGGCGGACCTGGACCTCGCCGGAGACGCCGTCGACGATGATCGCGTCGCCCGAATCGCACAGCGCCGTCGCGTTCTCGACCTCGCCGACGGCAGGGATGCCGAGCGCCCGCGCGACGATCGCGATGTGGCTCGTCGGGCCGCCCTCCTCCAGCACGACGCCGCGCAGGCGCGACGGGTCGTAGTCGAGCAGCGCCGCCGGGCCCATCGAGCGGGCGACCAGGATCGCGTTGTCGGGCAGGTAGGCGCCCGAGCCCGCGCCCTCCTGCCCGGTCAAGCGGCGCAGCAGGCGGTTGGCGAGGTCGTCGAGGTCGTGCAGGCGATCGCGCAGGTACGGGTCGCTCTGGCGCATCATCCGCGCGCGGTTGTCCGATTGGACGCGCTCGACCGCCGCCTCCGCGGTCAAGCCCGAGACCACCGCCTCGCGCATCCGGCGCAGCCAGCCCTTGTCGTGGGCGAACATGCGGACCGTTTCCAGCACCTCGCGCGATTCGCCGGTGCCGATCTTGTCGCCGCGCTCGACCAGGTCGTCGATCGCCGAGCGCACCGCCTCGATCGCGGCCTCAAGCCGGGCGATCTCGGCCTCGACGTTCTCGGCGATCAGCGTCTTCACGACGATGCGCGGCTCGTGCAGCACCACGTGGCCGAGGCCGATGCCGTCGGCGAGCACGACGCCGCGGGCGTTGACGGCGCGGCGCGCCGCGGTGCCGGCGTCGGGAGCAAGCCCCTGCAGCTCGCCAGACGCGATCATCTCCGAGAGCACCATCGCGGTGGTCTGGAGCGCCTCGATCTCCTCGTCGGAATAGACGCGGTACGTCTTGTTCTGGACGGTGAGCACGCCGAGCGTGTTGCCGGCCCGGAGCAGCGGCACGCCGAGGAAGGCGTGATACGCCTCCTCGCCCGTCTCCGGGCGGTAGGAGAAGGCCGGGTGGGTCTGCGCGTCGGAAAGCGACAGCGGCTCGGCCGTCTGCGCGATCAGGCCGACGAGGCCCTCGTCGGCGCGCATCCGGGTCAGGTGGACCGCCTCGCGGTTCAGGCCCTCGGTGGCGAACAGCTCGAGCGTGTTGTCGTCGCGCAGGACGTAGACCGAGCACACCTCGGCGATGACGTTGGCGGCGATGACCACGACGATGCGGTCCAGGCGCGCCTGGGGGCTGACCGGCTCCGCCATGGCTTCGCGGAGGCGGCGCAGCAGCAGGCGCGGGCCTCCGGGCGCAGCGGGCATCGTCTGGTCAATCCCCTGTCAGCGCGACGCCGGGTGTCGGCGCCGGGCAATCTCAGGTCGCACCCGTCGGACGGGCCTGCAAGCCTCAGGCCTGATCCAGGCCGTATAGCGAGTGGAGCGTGCGGACGGCAAGCTCGGTATAGGCCGCGTCGATCAGGACGGAGAACTTGATCTCGGAGGTGGTGATCGCCCGGATGTTGATGCCCTTGTCGGCCAGCGCCCGGAACGCCTTGGCCGCGACGCCGGCATGGCTGCGCATCCCGACGCCGATCGCCGAAACCTTCACCACGTCGGTGGCGCCCTCGATCTGCGCGAACCCGATCGTGTCGTGCGCCCGGTCGAGCACCGTGCGCGCCCGGTCGTAGTCGGCGGCCGGCACCGTGAAGGTCATGTCGGTGGTCGACTGGTCGCCCGACACCGTCTGGATGATCATGTCGACGTTGATGTTGGCGTCGGCCAGCGGCCCGAAGATCGCGGCGGCGACGCCGGGGCTGTCCTTGACGCGGCGAAGCGTGATCTGCGCCTCGTCCCGCGCGAAGGCGATCCCGGTGATGATCTGCTGTTCCACGTCTGTGTCCTCGTCGCAGATGAGGGTGCCGGGGCGCGCGGCGTCCGGCGGATCGAAGGAGGAGCGGACCGTGGTCGGCACCCGGTGCACCATGGCGAGCTCGACGGAGCGGACCTGCAGCACCTTGGCGCCGAGCGAGGCCATCTCCAGCATCTCCTCGAAGGTGACGCGCTCCATGCGCCGCGCCTTCGGCACGACGCGCGGGTCGGTGGTGTAGACCCCGTCCACGTCGGTGTAGATGTCGCAGCGCTCGGCGCCGATGGCGGCGGCGACGGCCACCGCGCTGGTATCCGACCCGCCGCGGCCCAACGTCGTGATCCGGCCGGTCTCGGCATGGATGCCCTGGAAGCCGGCGATCACCGCGACCTCGCCGCGCTTGAACCCTGCGTCGAGCCGGGTGCCGTCGATCTCCTCGATGCGGGCCGAGCCGTGCGCGTCGGACGTCAGGATCGGCACCTGCCAGCCCTGCCAGGAGCGGGCCGGGATCCCGGCCTTGCGCAGCGCGATCGCCAGGAGGCCCGAGGTCACCTGCTCGCCTGAGGCGACCACGGAATCGTACTCGGCGGCCTCGTATTCGGGGTCGGCGTCCTTGACCCAGCCGACGAGCTCGTTGGTCTTGCCCGACATCGCCGAGACCACGACCGCGACCTCGTAGCCGGCCGCGACCTCGCGGGCGACGTGGGCGGCCACGTTGCGGATGCGCTCGACGTTGGCGACCGAGGTGCCGCCGAATTTCATCACCAGACGGGGCATGCAGCGTCCGCGTTTCTCAAACTTCGTCGAACGACCGATCCGGGCTCAGATATCCGGGCGTGTTCGGCGGCCTCCAACGATTCGCGAACGGCCGCGCCGCCGGCTGTACCGGACCGGCGTCCGGCGGGTACAAGCGGGGTCGGGGGCTGTCAACACGCCGCCAAGCTCCACTTACCCGGAATGCAGGGTCGGCCGCACCCGCTCCGCCGGTCGCCCGTGCGCGGTCGGCGCGGGACTGCGACCACCGAGCGCGCGCCGTCCCCGAATGGAAAGAGATCGGATGACCATCGACGAGACCGCCGCCGGGATCGAGGCGGGTGCGAGCAGCAGCGCGGGCCTCGGCTTCGTCGACCCCGGCGAGGTCGCCCGGTTCGATGCGCTCGCCGCGACGTGGTGGGATCCGCGCGGTCCGATGCGGGTGCTGCACCGCTTCAACCCCGTCCGCCTCGCCTACATCCGCGACGCGGTCTGCCGTCATCACGGGCGGTCGGTCGAGACGCCGTTCGCGCTGCAGGGCCTCTCGATCGTCGATGTCGGCTGCGGCGGCGGCGTGCTGTCGGAGCCGCTCGCGCGCCTGGGCGCCGACGTCACCGGCCTCGACCCGGCGGCGCAGAACATCGCCGCCGCGCGACGCCACGCGGAGGCCGAGGGCGTGCCCGTCGACTATCGCGCCGAGACCATCGAGTCTGTGGTCGCCGCGGGCGAGACCTTCGACGTGGTGCTGATCATGGAGGTGATCGAGCACGTGACCGACATGCCGGCCTTCGTCCGCACGGCGGCGTCGGCGGTGAAGCCCGGCGGCCTGCTCTTCGCCGCGACGCTCAACCGGACGATGCGCTCCTTCGCGCTCGCCATCGTCGGCGCCGAGTACATCCTCGGCTGGCTCCCCAAGGGCACCCACGACTGGGAGAAGTTCGTGACGCCGTCCGAGCTGTCGGCGGCGCTCGGCGGCGGCGGCCTGTCGGTCACCGACACCACGGGCGTCGTCTACAATCCGCTCACCGACGGCTGGCGGCTGGGCCGCGATACGGCGGTGAACTACATGCTGGCGGCCGAGCGCCCGGCCTAGCACGCAGGGCACTGTTCGACCGGCGTCAGAATCGAAGGAGCCCCGATGCTCGAGAAGATCCCCGCAGCGGTCGGTCAGGCCTTGTCCGGCCTCAAGGCCGGCCTCGAGAAGACCGTCTTCCACGCCGATTTCGCCGATGCCTCGGAGACGATCGCGCTGACGAGCCCGGCCTTCGCCGACGGCGCCCGCATGCCGGTCCGCTTCACCGCGGATGGCGACGGGACGTCGCCGCCGCTCGCCTGGAGCGGCCTTTCCGCGGGTACGGCGAGCGTCGCGATCCTCGCCGAGGATGCCGGCAGCCCGACGCCGCAGCCGCTGGTGCACCTCATCGTCTGGAACCTCGCGCCGGACGTTTCGGATCTGGCCGAGGGGGCGGCCTCCGCGAACGCGCGCGTCGATCTCGGCAAGAACAGCTTCCTCAAGGACGGCTGGCTTCCGCCCGACCCGCCCACCGGCCACGGCCCGCACCGCTACCTGTTCCAGGTCTACGCCCTCGACCGCCTCCTCGACCTGCCGGCCTCGCCGGGCCGCGGCGCCCTGGTCGATGCGATGCGCGGCCACGTCCTGGCCAAGGGATCGCTGGCGGGAATCTACGAGCGGCGCTGAGGCGATCGGCTGGCCTTGGGCAACTGGTGAAACGAACGGAAGGCGCGCGATGAAGGCTCTCCTGTGCACCCGGCTCGGCGGCCCGGACGACCTGTCGATCGCGACGCTGCCCGATCCCGTCCCCGGCCCGGGCGAGGCCCTGGTGCGGGTCACCGTCGCCGCGCTCAACTTCTTCGACACGCTGATCATCGCCGGGCGCTATCAGGTGAAGCCCGAGCTGCCGTTCTCGCCCGGGGGCGAGGCCTGCGGCGTGGTCGAGGCCCTGGGACCGGGCGCGGACGGCGTGCGGGTCGGCGATCGGGTGATCGTGCATGCCAAGCACGGCACCTGCCGCGAACGGCTCGCGGTGCCCGCACGCATGCTGACGCCGGTTCCGGCCGGGGTGAGCGACGAGCAGGCTGCCGGCCTCACGATCACCTACGGCACGTCCCTCCATGCCCTGCGCAACCGCGCGAAGATCCGGCCCGGCGAATGGCTCGCGGTGCTCGGGGCGTCGGGCGGGGTCGGTCTCGCGGCGGTCGAGCTTGGGGCGCTGCTCGGGGCGCGGGTGATCGCCTGCGCCTCCTCGGAGGACAAGCTCGCCATCGCCCGGCAGCACGGGGCGGAGGTGGGCCTCGTCTACGATCCGGCCACCCTGCGCGACGCCCTGAAGGACGCGACCGGGGGCAAGGGCGTCGACGTGGTCTACGACGCGGTCGGCGACGCCTTCTCGGAACCGGCCTTCCGTGCGCTGACCTGGCGCGGCCGCTTCCTCGTCGTCGGCTTTGCTGCGGGCGAGATTCCCCGCCTGCCCCTCAACATCATGCTGCTGAAGGAGCTCGACGTGATGGGCGTCCACTGGGGTGTCTTCACCGAGCGCGAGCCGGAGGTGCACCGCGAGAACCAGCGCCAGATGCTCGCATGGGTCGCCGAGGGGCGGCTGACCGCGCGGGTGCACGGCGTCTACCCCCTCGAGGACTACGCCGCGGCCCTCGGCATCCTCAGCCGGCGCGAGGCGGTGGGCAAGGTGCTGCTCCGGCCCTGATCCTTCAGATCAGCCCCTGCGCCTTGGCGAGCGCGACGAGGTCGCCCTGCGGCCGGGCGCCGATGTGTTGGATCACCTCCGCCGCCGCGAGCGCGCCGAGGCGGGCCGAGGTGACGTAGTTGAGGCCGCGGGCGTGACCGGCCAGGAAGCCGGCGGCGAAGAGGTCGCCCGCGCCGGTGGTGTCGACCACATCGCGCACCGGCGAGGCCTCGACCGAGCGGATCTCGCCGCCCTTCACCACCATCGCGCCCTCGGACGAGCGCGTGACGAGGCCGAGCAGGTGCCGCCCGCGGGCGTCGCGCTCGTCGCGGAGCGCCTTCAGCGCCGCGTCCGCGTCGTCGGTCTGGTAGAGGCTCTGCAACTCGCCGATGTTGGCGAACAGGATGTCGACGCTGCCGTCGCGGATCAGCCCGAGGAACTCGTCGCGGTAGCGGCCGACGCAGAACGCGTCCGACAGGGTCAGCGCCACCGCGTTGCCGGCGCCGTGGGCGATCGTCACCGCCTTGCGGAACGCGTCCTTGGCGGCCGGCGGGTCCCAAAGGTAGCCCTCGAGGTAGACGACGCGGGCGCTCGCGACCGTCGCCTCGTCGAGGTCGGCCGGCGACAGGCCCTGGCAGGCGCCGAGATAGGTGTTCATCGTGCGCTCGCCGTCGGGCGTCACGAGGACGAAGCAGCGGGCGGTGGCCGGCCCGTCGGTCGCCACCGGCACGTCGAACGCGACGCCGGTCGCCTTCAGGTCGTGGCTGAACAGGCCGCCGAGCTCGTCGTCGCGGACCTTGCCAACGAAGCCGGTCTTGGCGCCGAGCAGCGCCGCGCCGACCGCCGTGTTGGCGCCCGACCCACCCGACACGATCGTCGCCGGGCCCATCGCAGAGAACAGCGCCTCGGCACGCGGCTCGTCGATCAGCGCCATCGCGCCCTTCGGCACGCCCTGGTCGGCGAGGAAACCCTCGTCCGTGCGGGCGATGACGTCGACGATGGCGTTGCCGAGCACCAGGAGGTCGAGGCGAGCGGTCATGCGGGCGTCCCTTCGGAAATTCGCTCGCGCTCTCGCACCGGCGCCCGGCAGGGTCAAGCGAGGCGGCTCAGGCGTCGTCGTAGAGTTCGGCGAGCGGGACGGTGATGCCGGGAGGATCGAAGGTCAGCACGCCGTCCGAGACGATACGCGTCTCGATGACGTCGTCCGCGCGACGATGATGGTGGACGGCGAGGCGTTTGACCGTGTCGATGAGGAGGTAATGCATCACGCTCGGGATGCCGAAGTAGCCTGCGAATTTCGCGCCCGTATCGATCGATCGCGTGCTCGGCGAGAGGACATCGACCACGATGACCGGATCCGTCACTTCCACCGTGTCTGGATCGAGACGAGGTCCGCAACGGACGAGGGCGTCAGGCTCGAAAGCCGTGGTGCGTTCGATCCGAATCGTCATTCCGTCCGGGAGCACCTGGCAGGGCAAGCCTTCCCGCCGAATGACAGCACGCAACGCGAGTTGAGCGGCGAATTTCGTCTCGGCATGCCGGACCCGTTCCGGCGACATCGCGAAGACCTCGCCGTCGAGCAACTCATGCCGCCCCGGTCGTCCCTCGCCCCAGGCCAGGAACTCGTCGACGGTCATGCGCGGTGTCGGCTTCACGCTCATGCGGCGAGCGTAACATGTCCCGATCGGGCCGCGAAGGCGGCCGCTACTGCATCGACTTCACTTCGCACTGTGCGTAATCGGCGCTCGCCTTCACGTAGGCATTGAGCTTCTGCACGTAGCCTTCCGCGATCGGCCGGAACGCCTGGAGCTGCAGGTTGTAGGCCTTGATCGCGTCGTTGTAGCTGTAGGCCTCCCAGCCGGGGCACCCGCCCTTGGCATCGAGGCAGGCGGGTTTCGCCGGCAGGGCCGGCTTCTCCGGCTTGGCCGAGGCGGGCGGCGCCTCCGGCAGCGGGCAGGCGGCGAGCGCCGCGCCGGGGCAGACCAGCGCGAGGACGAGCGAGGATCGGCTCAGGAAACCGCGCATGGACAGGTCGAGCTCCGTTCGGCCCGCCGCGGGGCCGCGCCGGGTTGTGCGTCAGCGTGCCGGCGGGAGCAAGGCGCCTATGCGGCCGGCTGGACGCGCTGCGGACGGCCCGCACGC
>NZ_VRVH01000137.1:0-11593 GCF_008040095.1 Methylobacterium sp. WL6
GCCCTGCTCGAGGGCCGCGACCTGCGCCCGACCACGGACCTGCGCGCCGTGCTGAAGGGCGTCCTGCGCGACCATCTCGGCCTCCCCGACCGGGCGCTGGCCGACACCGTCTTCCCGGGCAGCGGAGGCGTCGCGCCGATGCGCGACCTCCTCGCCTGATCCCCTGTTTCCGGGGTTCGAACCCGGAAGATCCCGGTGCGGCCGGACGGGCCGCGCCTTCCATGTCCAGGAGACTCGAATGGTGAGACGACGTGTCGGCGCCTGCATCCTCGCCGGCAGCTTGGCCGGCACCCTGGCCGCGGCCGCCCCGGCCTCGGCGCTTCCCCTCCCCGGGCTCGCCGGCCCGGACGCGACCATCGTCCAGGTCTACGGCGGCTGCGGCCCGTTCGGCCATCGCGGACCCTACGGCGGCTGCCGACCCGGCGGGCAGGCCGGCGGCTACGTCCGCGGCCGCTCGTGCCCGCCGGGCTTCCACATCGGCCCGGCCGGCCGACGCTGCCGGCCGAACCGCTTCTGACGACCCGTCACGAACGACCGATGCCGGCGGCGTGCCGCCGGCCCTCACCCGTCACAGGAGGATTCCATGAAGGCATCGTTCATCACCACCCCGGTCGCGGCGGGAATCGTCGCCCTCGGCCTCGTCGGCGCGAGCGCCGGCGTCGCCGAGGCCCGCGACGGCTGCGGCCCCGGATTCCACCGCGGGTTCTACGGCTATTGCCGCCCGAACTTCGGCTACCGGCCGTTCGTCTACCGTCGCTTCGTGCATCGCCCCGCCTTCTACGGCTACCGGCGCTTCGCCTACGGCCCGCGCTGGCATCGCTGGGGCGGCCACCGTCACGTCGGCTGGGGCGGCTGGCACCGCGGATGGGGCGGCCATCGCGGATGGGGCGGCCACCACGGCGGCTGGCATCATCGCTGGTGATCGCCGGTGCACGTGAACCTGAGCCGCGTCGCCGCCTTCGCAGCGGTGCGGTTCCCGACGACGCGCGCGCAGCCTATCCGACCAGGCCGGCGAGGTGCAGGAGGATGCCGGCCGCCGCGCAGGCCGCCAGCGTCGGGATCACGCCGGCCTTGAGCCGGAACACGGCGACGAGCGCCGCGACGGCGAGGACGAGCGCCCACGGATTCAGGCTCGCGAGCACCGGAAGCTCGAGGCGGATCGGCCCGAGGGCGACGGGTTCGAGGCGGGCGAACAGCGTGTGCAGCGCGAACCAGACCGCGAGGTTCAGGATCACCCCGACCACCGCCGCCGTGATCGCCGAGAGCGCGCCGGCCAGCGCCCGGTCGCCGCGCAGGCGCTCGACGTAGGGCGCGCCGACGAAGATCCAGAGGAAGCACGGCGCGAAGGTGACCCAGGTGGTGAGCAGGCCCCCGAGCGTGCCGGCGAGCAGCGGCGGCAGGCCGCCCGGATTGCGGAACGCGGCGAGGAAGCCTACGAACTGCGTGACCATGATCAGCGGCCCCGGCGTCGTCTCGGCCATGCCGAGCCCGTCGAGCATCTCGCCCGGCCGGAGCCAGCCGAACTGCCCGACCGCCTGCTGGGCGACGTAGGCCAGCACCGCGTAGGCGCCGCCGAAGGTCACCATCGCCATCTTCGAGAAGAACAGGGCGATCTGCCCGAACACGTTGTCGGGCCCGAGGACGGCGACGATCGCCGCGACCGGCGCCAGCCAGAGGGCGGCCCAGACAACCGCCGTCAGGAGCGTGCGCGCGGGGGCGTCCCGCTCCTGCGGCAGCGCCGCGTCGCCGATGAGGTACGGTCCGGCATCCGTCCTGCCGGCCGCTCCGTGGCCGCCGCCGACCCGGAACTGCGGCAGGCCGGCCCGGCCCCCGAGATAGCCGGCGAGGCCCGCGGCCAGGACGATCAGCGGGAACGGCAGGTCGAACAGGAACAGCGCGACGAACGAGGCCGCCGCCAGCGCGACCATCGGTGCGCTCCTCAGGGCGCGCCGGCCGATGCGGAGCACCGCTTCGGCGACGATGGCCAGCACCGCCGCCTTCAACCCGAAGAACAGGCCGGCGACGACGCCGACGTTGCCCGACAGCGCGTAGACCCAGCTCAGCGCCATGATCGCGACGAGGCCCGGCAGCACGAACAGGCCGCCCGCGACCAGCCCGCCGCGCGTGCCGTGCATCAGCCAGCCGACATAGGTCGCGAGCTGCTGCGCCTCCGGCCCCGGAAGCAGCGTGCAGAAGTTCAGCGCGTGCAGGAAGCGGTCCTCGGAGATCCAGCGCCGCTCCTCGACCAGGATGCGGTGCATCACCGCGATCTGCCCGGCCGGGCCGCCGAAGGAGAGCGCGGCGATGCGGCCCCAGACGGGGACGGCCTCGGCGAGGCCGACCGCCGGCGGGGCCGTGCGGGGCGGCGCGGCGCGGCCGGGCATCGGGATCTCGGGGCCGTCGGCCATGTCGGGGTTCGCCTCCCACCCCGCCGCCTCGGCCGGGGCGTCCGGTGTGCTACGCGGTGGCGCGGGAGGCCAGCACCTTGTCGATCCGGCGCCCGTCCATGTCGATGACCTCGAAGCGCCAGCCGCCGGCCTCGAAGGCGTCGCCCGCCGCAGGGATGCGGCCGAGCTGGTAGATCACGTAGCCGGCCAGCGTCGTGAAGTCGTCGGAATCCGGCGGCTCGGCGAGCCCGAGCCGCTCGAACGCCTGGCGGGCCGGGATCATCCCGTCGATCAGGAGCGAGCCGTCGGCCCGCTCGACCACGTCGGGCTCCTCGCCGGGCTCGGGGATGTCGCCGGCGATCGCCTCCAGCAGGTCCGTCTGGGTGACGATGCCCTCCAGGGTGCCGTACTCGTCCACGACCACGGCCATGCGCATCGGCTGGCTCTGGAAGGTCTCCAGCACCGCCAGGATCGTCATGCTCTCGTGGACGACGATCGGCGCCTGCGTCGCGGAGGCGATGTCGATCGCCCGCCCGTCGAGCACCTGATCGAGCAGGTCCTGCTTGCGGACCACGCCGACGAGCTCGTCGACCTGGCCCCGGCTGACCACCACCTGGGCGTGCCCGCAGGCGCGCATGGCCTTGAGGATCGCCTCCTGCTCCGCGTCGGCGTCGACCCACTCGACCTCGTGGCGCGGGGTCATGATGTCGCTGACCCGGCGCTCGCCGATGGCGAAGATCCGCTCCACCGCCTCCTGCTGGACCTCGCGGATCAGGCCGGCCTCCTGGCTCGCCTGGATCAGCAGGTTGAGCTCGGCGGTCGAGTGCAGCGAGCCCTCGCCGTGGCCCGGCTGGAGTCCGAACAGCCGCAGCACGCCGTTGCCGAGCCCGTTGAGGAACAGGATCGCCGGCCGGAACACGAACAGGAACAGGGCCAGGGGGCGGACCACCGCGAGCGCGGTGCGCTCGCTGCGCTGGAGCGCGAGGCTCTTGGGCGCGAGCTCGCCGAGCACGATGTGCAGCGACGTGATCAGGGCGAAGGCGATCGCCACCGCGATGGAGTGGGCGGCCACCGGCCCGAGCGACAGCGGCAGCCCGTCGACCGCCGGCGCGATCAGGTGGGCGAGCGCCGGCTCGCCGACCCAGCCGAGCGCCAGCGACGACAGGGTGATGCCGAGCTGCGTCGCGGCGAGATGCGCATCGAGGCGGTCGGTCGCCCGCTGCAGCGCCGTCGCGTTCGCGCGCCGCTCGGAGACGAGCTCGGCGACGCGGCTTCGGCGTACCGAGACCAGGGCGAACTCCGCCGCCACGAAGAACCCGTTGGCCAGCACCAGGACGAGGACCGCGAGCAGCCCCAGCGCGGTCGCCCATGCATCGTCGGAAATTCGCCGTCTCCCCGCGTGTCGAACGCCCCGCCATAGCAGCCGGAGCGTCGCCCGGCCACGCCGAAGGTCGCGGAAGGCGGGCGGACCGTTCGATGTAAAATCAGAAACGATGCGTTTCCATCGTTTCGATTTCAATCGGACGGCGCAATCCTCAAGTGAGGTCCATCACCAGCGCCCAAGGGCGCCAGGCAGGAGAAGCCTCATGTCCGAGATCGGCCTCCACCACGTCACCGCCTTTTCCGGCCCGGCGGCACGCAACCGCGACTTCTACACCCGCGTGCTCGGGCTGCGGCTCGTCAAGACGACCGTCAACTTCGACGACCCGGGCACCTACCATCTCTATTACGGCGACGAGGCCGGGCAGCCCGGCACGCTGCTGACATTCTTCCCGATCGCGCATGCGGCCGCCGGCCGCGTCGGGGTCGGCGAGACGCAGGAGACCGCCTTCCGGGTGCCGCGGGCCTCGATCGGCTGGTGGATCCACCGCTTCGTCACGATGAATGTCGACCACCAGGCGCCGTCGAGCGCGTTCGGCGAGCCGACCCTGCGCTTCCGCGATCCCGACGGGATGCGGCTGGCCCTGGTGGGCGTCGAGGAGGCCGGCCCGGCGCCGACCCGGGACGGCGGCGACGTGCCGGCCGAGCACGCGTTGCGCGGCCTTCACGGCGTCACGCTGCTCCTGGCCGAGGCCGGCCCGACGGCCGCGATCCTCACCGACGGCCTCGGGTTCCGCGAGGCCGCACGCGACGGCGCATCGATCCGCTACGCCGGCAGCGCGGCGGCCGGCGGGTTCGTGACGCTCGCCACGGCGGCCGACCGTTCGAGCGGGCGGCCGGGGGCCGGATCGGTGCACCACATCGCCTTCCGGGCGGCCGACGACGCGGCCCAGGCGGCGACGGTGGACCGGCTCTCGACCCACCACCGCCTCGCCGTGACCGAGCAGCGCGACCGACAGTACTTCCGCTCGGTGTATTTCCGCGAGCCCGGCGGCGTGCTGTTCGAGATCGCGACCGACGTGCCGGGCTTCACCGTCGACGAGCCGCTCGCCACCCTGGGCAGCGCCCTGAAGCTGCCCGCCGGCCTCGAGCCGCACCGGGCGCGGATCGCGGCCGCGCTGCCCGACCTCGCCTGATCCGTCGTCCCGCCCCGCGCGAATGCGGGGCGGGATCGTCCTACCCCACGCTTTGGGAGCCCGAACATGCCCAACCCCGATCTCGGCTTCGTCCACCGCTTCGAGCCGGGCCGCGCCCCCGTCCGGCCCCTCCTCCTCCTGCACGGCACCGGCGGCGACGAGACCGACCTGCTGCCCCTCGGTCGCATGGTCGCTCCCGGCGCGGCCCTGCTGTCGCCGCGCGGGCCGGTCCTCGAGAACGGCATGCCGCGCTTCTTCCGCCGGCTGTCCGAGGGCGTGTTCGATGCTGCGGACGTGCGGCGCCGGGCGGCCGACCTCGCCGGGTTCGTCGCCGCGGCGCGAGCGCGCTACGGGCTTCCGGCGCCGTTGGCGCTCGGTTTCTCGAACGGCGCCAACATCGCCGCCGCGATGCTGCTGCTGCGCCCCGAGGCGCTGGCGGGCGCCGTGCTGCTCCGGGCGATGATGCCGCTGTCCGACCCCGCGCCGGCGGACCTCTCGGGCCGGCCGGTGCTGATGCTCTCGGGCGCGGCCGACCCGATCGTCCCGGGCGACAACGCGGCAGGGCTGGCCGCGCTGCTCGCCGCGGCCGGCGCCCGCGTCGAGCACGCGGTCCTCCCGGGCGGCCACGGCCTGTCGCAGGCCGACGTCACCCGGATCGAGGCCTGGATGACGCGCGAGGCGCCCCTGTCCTGACGCTCGGGCCGGGCGCGTTGCGCCCACCCAGGGCCATCCCGTCGTCAGGCTCCGCCTTGGGTCGGCGCCTGCATGACGGCGCGTCGGGGTGTAGGGAGGGAACGCGCGCGCGCTGAAACCGTCGGTGCAGCGTACAAGGATCGGAACAACCCCATGGACGCCGAGCTCGCCTCCAGCCTGCGACGGGCCACCGCCGCCGCCCGGCGCCACGCCGAGAAGTTCGTCGGCCCTGCCGGCGCGGACGCCCTCCCGTGGTCGGTGGTCGATGCCTTCGATGCCGAGATCCGCGGCTCGGTCGAGCGCGACCGGCGGATCGAGGACGAGCGCGACCGCGTGCTGATCGCCGCGGTGAAGCTCGCCGACACCCGGCCGGAGGACGGGGCCGAGGCGATCGAGGCGGCCCGCGATCACTTGGTGGCGGCGATCGACTACCTGGAGCAGGCGGTGCTGCGGTTCGGCGTCGTCAACCGCGCCGGCGCGAAGCGCGGCTTCGGCTCGGCCGGCCAGCCGGTGACCGCGAGGACGTGACGTCGCCGCCGAAGCCGGGGTCTCGCCGACATCCTTTCGCGCATCCTCGGCAGGCGCGAATCGCCGTCAGCCCTCGCCGCCGCCCGCCAGGTGAAGCCTCGGCTTGAAGGGCGGCTTGCTGCCGGGGGCGTCGCCTCCGGACACCGCGTTGCGGGCATCGGCCACGGTCGCCTTCGCGGTCTCGATGGCGATGCCGACGGCGGCCATGGTCCGCATCTCCGGCGCGCGCTCGCGGGCGTAGCGGACCACGTCCGTCGCGAGCCGGTCGATCTCCCTGTTCAGGGCCTCGATGGCGGCCGGGTCGCGCAGGGTCGGGGCCTCGTCGATGATCGCCAGCAGCCGATCCGTCACCTCGTCGATCCGTTCGCGGCGCAGGCCGGCCAACCGCTGGCGGAGCCAGGCCACGGCCGAGAACAGGCCGCCGGCCAGGGCCGCCAGCAGGTAGAGGGTGTCGCCGTAGCGGTCGACGAAGCTGTGCTGCTCGCGCTCGTAATAGTCGATCGCGCCGGGATGAATCGGGATTCGCGCGCTCGTGGCCGCGACCGTCGTGTCGTAGGCCGGCGCCAGCACGTACTCGGCCGCGTCGCTGGTCTTGGCGGCGGCGGTGCGCAGCTCGAACAGGTGCTGGGTCACGTCGGCCGCGACCACCCGGCTCAGGGAGGCTCGGGCC
Organism: Methylobacterium sp. WL6; assembly: GCF_008040095.1. Classification (NCBI taxonomy): domain Bacteria; kingdom Pseudomonadati; phylum Pseudomonadota; class Alphaproteobacteria; order Hyphomicrobiales; family Methylobacteriaceae; genus Methylobacterium; species Methylobacterium sp. WL6. Next base: position 6,795 of record NZ_VRVH01000137.1, read on the forward strand.
ATCAGCCGGTACGAGGCGCCGACCGTCTTGACGTCGTCGCCCGGCAGCTTGGGCTTGCCGCCGAACAATCCCCCGGGGACCGTGACGGCCTGCAGGCGCGGGAAGCGCTCGATGAGGGCGGCGTCGTCGGGCACGCCGACGAAGTTGACCTTGCCGCCCTTGCTGACGGCCTTCACCGCCTCGACGAGGGCCAAGGCCTTCGGCGCCGACGGGGCGATGATGCTGACGATCGCGTCGACCTTCCTGGCCTGGAGGGCCGTGCCGACCTCGGTCGCCTCGACCGGGACGAGCAGGACGGAATGGGCCGGGACCTTCGCCCCGGCGACCTCGGTCTCCAGGGTGAGGCCGTAATAGCCGAGGAGGCTCTTCAGCAGGGAGAAGTCGGCGTCCTTGTGCGCGGCGATGCCGAGGCGCCTGCCGCCGAGCTTGGGGAAGTCGTCGATCCCGGCCGCCTCCGGCGAGACGATGATCATGGCCTGGTCCCGCAGGATCGCGAGGGTCAGGCCGTTGGTCGGCAGGTCGACGTCGGGCCGGACCACCGCAAGGTCGGCGCGCCCGTCCTGGAGCGCCGCAGCGCTTTCGCGGACGTCGTCGAACGGGAGGATCTTGAGGCGGACGTTCTCGCCGCCGGCGTCGAGGGCGTCGGCATAGGCCTTGATCAGCCCGGGCTCAGTGCCGTCCCGCGGGGCGACCGCGATGACCAGCGTGGTCGCCTGGGCGAGGTAGATCGCGAGCGCGGCGGCCGCGAGGAGCACGGCGATGGCCGCCACGGCGAGCGTGCCGCGCGTGAGCAGCCATGGCGGAGCCTTCGGCATCGTCGCGATCGATCCACCGGAAACGGAGAATGCCCCGATCGCCTGAACGACCGGGGGCGGCATCGGCTCCGCCGCGGAACGGACGATGTGGTCAGATCGAGAAAACGTGAAGCGGCGTCGGGGCTCGAGGCGGATCCGCGAGCTTCCGACGGTCACGACGCCTGCTTGCCGAGGGGCCTGACGGATCGCACGCCGTGCCGAACCCGAACGCGGCGCCGCCGTAGACGAGGGCGACCGCTTTCATAAGGCATCTCGCAACGCGGGCGCACTTTGCGCGAGGTCGCCGTCGACGTCCGCCCGGTCCTGCGTGGAGGCGGCTGTCGGATCGAACGGGGCCGTCGGCTCGCGCGCTCCCTCGGCCGCCGCATCCCTCACGCGATGCCCAGGATCTGCGAAAGGCGCTCGCGCGCCCGGCTGACCCGGCTCTTCACCGTGCCCGGCTGGCACCCGAGGACGAGGGCCGCTTCCTCGTAGGGCAGGCCCTCCAGCACCACGAGGAGCAGGGTCTCGCGCTGGTCGACGGGGAGCTCGGCCAGGGCGGTCTGCAGCTCGATCAGCCCGATCCGATGCTCCTGCTCGGCCGGCGACGTCAGCGCCGCGGCGAAGGCACCGTCGACGTCGCGGACCTCGCGCCGGTAGCGCTTGCCCTGGTTGATGTGCGCATTGCGCAGGATCGTGAACAGCCAGGCGACGAGGTTCGTGCCGGCCTGGAAGCGGGAGCGGTGCTCCCACGCCTTCAGCAGCGTCGCCTGGACCAGGTCGTCGGCCTCGGCCGCGCTCCGGGTGCGCATCATCGCGAAGCGGCGCAGGCGCGGCACCGCCGCGATCAGGCTGTCGCTGAACGCCTTCGAGACCTGCCGTTCCGCCTGGGCGTCCAGCAGGGCGGCCCTGAGCCGAAGCAGGACCTGGCCGAGCCTCGTCTCGGGGTCGGCGTCGGCGACCGCTGGGAAGAGCTCGTCCAGTCGCCGGCCGATCATGTCCTGGACATGACGGGGCAACCCCTCGTTCGGCGAGAGTTCTTCGGACGCAGTACTGATGTGCATGAGGAGGGGGCGTCCTTTGTTCGTAGAGGAAGTCGCTTTGCCTGCCCCTCTACGGTCCGGCTCGTGCCCCGGGTTCTGGATGATCGATCACGTTCACGTCAATGATCCGGCTATACCAGTTCACGTCGAGCCCGGCCGCGGAACCCCGGCATCGCGACGTCGTCCCGGGCATCGCTCGGACCGCGGGCGACGCCGACGCCGATGCCCCTGGCGCGCGCGTTCGCCGGGACAGCCGAGCGCCGACGACGGCGCCCACGGGGCATGGTGCGGCCTGCCGATCGGTTTGCATGCCGCTCCTGTTCGTTGCGTTCTGACGTTGCCGGCCGGCGACGAGGACCGCGGTGCAGGGACGCGGCCTTGCTTTCGCTCATCGGCCTGCTTGTCGGGATCGGGCCGCGGGCGCGGCGTCGAGCCGGGGGCCTGCACGGTCCGGCTCGATCAGGTCGCGGCGACGGCCTGTGGAAGATCGGCCGGCGCACCTACGGCGCGGGCGACCGGTACGCGGTGATCGACGACGCCAACCGGAGCCAGATCCGCGATCCCGGCCTGATCGATCCCGGGCAGATCTTCGTGCGGCCGGGCGAAGACGCGACGATGGCCGAGAAGGACGAGAGGCGCGGCCGACCGGTCGAGGCGGTCGTCCAGGCGACGCCCCGAAGGATGAGGCGGGGCGGCTGGCGGCGCGCATCCAGCACAGGCGTCCGACTGTACCAGTTCGCCCGAAAACAAATCCTGGAACCGCGGGCGGACGTCGCTGTTTCGCGCTTCGGTTTTCTTGCGGTCGAGAAGGTGGGCAGGGTGGTTGCGGGCGTCGACAGGCACGAGCTCCGGCAGATCGTCGCCGGCCTCAGCGAAGGGGTGATCCTGGTCGAGCCCGACCGGACCATCGCCTACGCCAACGCGGCAGCGCTTGCCATGCACGGTGCCGAATCCCTCGGCGAGCTCGGCGAGACGGTGGAGATCTACCGCGAGCGCTTCGCCCTGCGCTACCGCAACAACCACACCCCGAACCAGTATCCGATGGAGCGGGTCGTTTCCGGAGAGCGCTTCCACGACGTCATCGTCGACGTGAAGCGCACCGACCGGCCCGGTGTCGACTTCGTCCATTCCCTGCGCAGCCTCGTGGCGACCGACCACGCGGGCACGCCGAGCTGCCTCGCGCTGATCCTCAAGGACGTTTCGGAGCAGTTCGAGGCCGAGGACCGCTTCGAGACCACCTTCAACGCCAACCCGGCCCCGGCGGTGATCACCCGCCTGTCCGACCTGCGTCACGTCAAGGTCAACACCGGCTTCCTCGAGATGACCGGCTACACCCGCGATGCCGTGATCGGCCGCAGCGTCTACGAGGTCGACGTGCTGGCCAACGCCCGCAACCGCGACCTGGCGGTCAACCGGCTCAACGCCGGCGCCACGATCCCGCAGATGGAGGCGTGCCTCGACCTGCCGGACGGCGGCACACGGTTCGTGATCGTCGCCGGCCAGCCGATGGAGCTGGGCGACGAGCCGTGCATGCTGTTCACCTTCGCCGACCTCGAGCTGCGCAAGAAGGCCGAGACGGCGCTGCGCCAGAGCGAGGAGCGCTTCGCCAAGGCGTTCCGGCTGACGCCGGTGCCGACCCTGCTCGCGCGCGCCGACGGCTTCGGGATCACCGGCGTGAACGACGCCTTCGCGCGCGTCTTTGGCTACGCCGCCGACGCCGTCCTGGGACGCTCGCCCGCCGAGTTCGGCCTGTGGGTCCACGATGCGGCGCGGTCCAAGTTCGAGACCGCCCTGTTGCGCACCGGCTTCGTGCTCGGTCTGGAGGTCTGCCTGCGCCACGAGGACGGGACGAACCTCGATTGCCTCGCCTCGGCCGAGCGCGTCGAGATCGGGGACGCCGTCTTCGCCCTGCTCGTCCTGCAGGACATCACCGACCGCAAGCGCAGCGAGCGGGACATGTTCGAGGCGGTCGAGGCGGTGATGGCCGACACCTCCTGGTTCAGCCGCGGCCTGATCGAGAAGCTCGCCAACCTCCGGCGACCGGGGACCGGTCACAAGGACGGCATCGCCCCGAACATCACCGTCCGGGAGCGCCAGATCCTCGACCTGATCTGCCAGGGCCAGGGCGACGAGGCGATCGCCAAGCGGCTCAACCTCTCCAAGAACACGGTGCGCAACCATTCCGCGTCGCTCTACCGGAAGCTCAACGTCCACAAGCGCACGGAGGCCATCGTCTGGGGGCGGGACAACGGGTTCCCGCTGTCGCCGACCGAGAAATAAAGACTGCCCGACTGGTACGTCTGCATCATTGTCCCGCCGGATCGGCGGACCATCTCAGGCAACGAACTTCGTCTCGGTCGCTGCGGAGACACCGTTGAGCGCACAAAAGTCATCCGAGGCTTCGGAAAAGATCAAGGGCTCGGTCAAGGAAGCCATCGGCAAGTTGATCGGCGACGAAAAGGCCGAGACCGAAGGCAAGGCTCAGCAGAAATTACCGAGTGATGCGGTGAAACCGAACGTCGGGCCCAAGACGTAGCATCGACGACACTGCGCATCTCCTGCAACGTTTTTAACTCAGGACACGGACATCATGGTTGATACGGATCGGGTCACGGGTGCCGCCAAGGAATTCGGCGGCAAGGTGCAGGGCGCCGTCGGCGACCTCACCGGCTCGAAGCGGGACTCGGTCGAGGGCCGCGCCCGCGAGGCGCAGGGCTCCGCCGAGAACCTCTACGGCCAGGCCAAGGACACCGTGCGCGACGCCGCCGAGCACGTCGCCGACGCCGCCCGGGACATCGGCGGCCGGGTGCGCGACGCGGTCGGAAGCCTCGTCGGCTCCGACGACGTCGAGGACCGCTCGCGCCGGGCGCAGGGCGCCGCCGAGGACGGCTACGAGCGCGGCGAGCGCTACGTCCGCAGCGCCGGCGGCAACGCCTACGACCGGGCCGAGGACGCCTACGAG
>NZ_VRVH01000138.1:0-11564 GCF_008040095.1 Methylobacterium sp. WL6
TTTACACCCACACGCCGCCAAACCCCCCCGGCGCTGGTCGGGGGGGCTCGGAGTGGTTTATAGCGCCGCGGCGCCATCGCGCCCGGCACCCAGACCTCGCCGCGGCCCAAGCCCGCGGCGAAGCCGGCTCCCGCCGCGGTCGATCCGAGCCTCGTCGTGATGGGCGAGTTCGGGCGGGCGCAGGGGCTGAACGGTGAGATCCGCCTGAAATCCTATACCGGCGACCCGCAGGCGATCGCCGGCTACGGCCCCCTCGTCGCGGCCGACGGCCGGACGTTCGAGCTGACGAGCGTGCGCCCGGCGCCCGGCTCCTCGCCCGACCTGCTGATCGCGCGGGTGCGCGGCGTCTCCGACCGGACCGGCGCGGAGGCGCTGAACCGGACCCTCCTCCACGTCCCCCGCGAGCGCCTCGGCGACCCCGATGAGGACGAGGTCTTCACCGCCGACCTCGTCGGGCTGCCGGCGATCGATGCCGCCGGCACCGTGCTCGGCACCATCGTCGCCGTGCCGAACTACGGCGGCGGCGATCTCCTCGAGATCAAGCCCGCGCAGGGTGGCGCCACCGCGCTGCTGCCCTTCACCAAGGCCTTCGTTCCCGAGCTCGACGTGGCGGCCGGGCGCGTCGTCGTCGCTCCACCGGAGGATTTCTTCGCGCCGCCCGGCCCGAAGCCCGCGGACGATCCGGGCTGAGCGGAGCCTCGGCGTGCCGGGCGGCGATCCGCCCTACGCTTCCATCAAGCCGCTGAGCGGCGCCGTGACCGTGCAGGTGACGCCGGTTTCCGGGTAGGCCAGCGCCACCGCGCCGCCGATCGCGCCGACGAGGCCGCGCTCGATCAGCCGGGTGCCGAAACCCTTGCGGTGCGGCTCGACCACCGGCGGACCGCCCTGCTCGCGCCAGAGCAGGTGGATCACCGCGCCGGGCCCCTCGCCGGCGACGTGCCAGCCCAGGGCCACGCTGCCGCCCGGCACCGAGAGCGCGCCGTACTTGACCGCGTTGGTGGCGAGCTCGTGCGCCATCAGCGCCAGCGACAGCGCCGCCTTCGGGCCGACCGCGAGGTCGGGGCCGGACAGCCGGAACCGCTGCGGCCCGCCGTCGTCGTGGATGCTCAGCGCGCCGCTGAACACCGCCTCCATCCCGGCGCTCTCGCTCTCGCCGGAGAGCAGGATGTCGTGCGCCTTGCCCATGGCCACGAGACGGGCCGACAGGGCCTCGCGCGCCGCGTCCAGATCGGTGACGTTGCGCAGGGTCTGCGTCGCGATCGCCTGGACCAGCGCCAGCGTGTTCTTCAGGCGATGGCCGAGCTCGTGGTGGAGGATGTCCTGCTGCGCCGCGGCGCGCTTGCGGTCCTCGATGTCGCTGATCGCCACCACGGCGCCGATCGTGGCGCCGGACGGGTCCTTCACCGCCTCGCCGACGATCTCGATCCAGCGGCGCGACCCGTCCGGCCGCTGGTAGTGCGCTTCCAGCTCGGCATGGTCGACCTCGCCCGCGGTGAGGCGGGCGAGCGGGTAGTCCTCCGGCGCCACCGGCGCCCCGTCCGAGCGGAAGGCGCGGTAGGCGCCGTAGCCGGCACGGTCTTCGGCGTAGAGGGTGGCGTGGCCGAGGATGCGCTCCAGGCGCGAGTTGCCGAAGACGATCCGGCCGCTCGGGGCCTCGGCCAGCAGGATGCCCACCGGCATGGTCTGGAGCACGGTGTCGAGCTGCGCCTGGTTCTGGCGCAGGCGGCGCTCGGTCTCGTTGCGCCGGGTGATGTCGAGCATCGCCCCGATCATCCGCACCGCCCGGCCCGCGCCGTCGCGGATGATGTAGCCGCGGTCGATCACCGCGGCGTAGCTGCCGTCGCCCCGCCGGAAGCGGTACTCGTCGGTCCAGGTCTCGGTCGCGCCGTCGATCGCCGCATGGATGCTGCGGGCGATCCGGTCGCGGTCCTCCGGATGGATCTGGGCGAGCCACCAGGCGCCCTGCGGCGCGACGTCCCCGAGGTCGTGGCCGTGGGCCAGCATCAGCGCCTCGTTCCACCGGACCTGGTCCGCGACGAGGTCCCAGTCCCAGATCGCGTCGGTGGTGGCCCGCGCCGCCAGGCGATAGCGCTCCTCGGTCGCCTTCAGGGCGAGGTCGGCGGATTTGTGCTCGGTGATGTCGCGGACGGTGCCGATGAAGCGGACCGCGACGCCGTCCTCGAGGATCGCCCGCCCGCGGGCGGCGATCCAGCGCTGCGCGCCGGTGTCGGCCGCGATCACCCGGTAGTCGATGTCGAGCGCGCCGGTGCCGGCCGGGTCCATGGCCGCCCGGACCGCCGCGTCCGCGCGCTCCCGGTCGTCGGGGTGCAGGCCGCCGAGATAGGTCTCGGCGTAGGTGACCGGGCCGCGGGCCGGCACGCCGAACAGGGCGCGCACCCGCGCGTCCCAGCGCAGCTCGCCGCTCGCGAGGTCGAAGTCGAAGATGCCGATGCCGGTGGCTTCGACTGCGAGCCGCAGCTGCTCCTCGGCCAGCGCGCGGGCGGCGAGCGCCTGCTCGCGGTTCTCGATCGCCCGGCGCAGCTCGAGCTGGACCATCACCTGGCGCGCGAGGGCGGCGAGCGTCGCCATCTGCCGGTCGGTCAGCCCTTCGGGGCGCGGGACGGAGTCGATGACGCAGAGCGTGCCGAGGGCGAAACCCTCCTGCGTGTGCAGCGGCGCGCCGGCATAGAACCGGATCTGCGGATCGCCCGTGACCAGGGCGTTGTCGCGGGTCCGCGGATCGCGGGTCAGGTCGGGGATCACCAGGATGCCGTCTCGGCCCAGCGCGTGCGCGCAGACCGATTGCGACAGCGGCGTCTCGCACGGGTCGAAGCCGATGCGGGCCTTGAACCATTGCCGGTCCTTGGCGACGAAGCTGACGAGCGCGGTCGGGGTCTCGCAGGCCTGCGAGGCCAGCAGGACGATGTCCTCGAAGCCGGCCTCGGCGGGCGTGTCGAGGATGTCGTAGGTGTCGAGGGCGGCGAGACGCGCGTCGTCCAGCGGGTCGTCCGGCGTCGGTGCGGCGGTCATGGCGCTCAGGCCGCCCTTCCCTGCGAGGGCTGGCCGGCCGCGGACCCGCCGGCCGCGGCCGGGTCGACGGCCACCAGCGTGCCGTCGTCGCGATAGACCGCGCCGAGCACCTCCTCGAAATGACGGCGCACCCGGTCGTGGCACTCGCAGGCCGCCCGCTCCAGGGCCGCCCGGTCGCGGATGGCGATGCGGCCGCGCGACACCGCGATCATCCCGCGGTCGTGCAGGCCGCGCAGGACGCCGGACAGGTAGGTGCGGCGGACGCCGAGCATCTCGGCGAGCACGTCCTGGGTGATCGGCAGCACGTCGGTCGAGAGCCGGTCGTGCAGGGTCAGCAGCCACTTGGCGGCGCGCTGCTCGATCGGGTGCAGGGCGTTGCAGGCCACCGATTGCAGGAGCTGGGCGATCAGGCAGTCGGAGTAGCGGGTGAACAGGTTGCGCAGCGTGCTCGACGCGTGCTTGGCCGCCTGGAGGCGCCCCGCCTCCACGCGCAGCCCCGGGCCGCCGATCTGGACCACGGCGCGGCTGAAGGCCGGCAGGTAGCCCTGGCTGACCACGCCGCCGACCGCGCCCTCCCAGCCGACCGTCGCGGTCTCGGTCATGCGGCCGTCGAGCATGGTGATCGCCAGGGTGACCACGGTGTGGTCGCACGGGAAGGTGACGTGCGAGACCGGATCGCCCGATTCGAACACGATGTCGCCGCGCGCGAACTCGGCCGGCTCGGCGTAGGGCGCGATCAGCGCCCGGTCGGCGGGCTGGAGGGCGCGCAGCAGGAGGTTCCTGCCGAAGGACGTAGCGGCGGTGACGGCCATGGCGGGGCGGTTCGTTTCCCAGGTGCAACAAGGCCATAGCGCAGCGCGAGGCCGCCGTCTGTTCACAAGTCGAAGTTCGCGCAAGTTTTCGATGACGGCCGGGCCGGCATCGGCATCCGCTTGATTCCGGGGCGGCGCCGGCCATGTGATCACGGCATGAAACGGCGAAGCCTGCTCACGGCCGCGAGCGCGGCCACGGTGATGACCCTGGGCGGCGTCGGCTACGCCGTGCACAGGCGCGGGCGCAACCCGTACTACCGCGGGCCGGAAAGCGACCACTTCGACGGGGTGCGGTTCTTCGCGCCCGGCCAGGTCGCCGACAAGGCCCTGGCCGACATCCTCCGCTGGAAGGCCGAGCGCGGCGGAACGGCGTGGCCCAAGGCCTATCCGAGCCCCTTCCCGGCCGACCGTCCGCCGGAGCGCGTCACGGGCCTGCGCATCGTGCTGATCGGGCATGCCAGCTACCTGGTGCAGGTCGCCGGCCGCAACATCCTGATCGACCCGGTCTTCGCCACGCGCGCGAGCCCGACGCGCTTCGCGGGCCCGAAGCGGGTCAACCCCCCCGGCATCGCCATGGCCGACCTGCCGCCGATCGACGCCGTGCTGATCACCCACAACCACTACGACCATCTCGACGGGCCGAGCCTCGCGCGAATCTGGCAGGCGCACCAGCCGCTGGTCGTCGCGCCGCTCGGCAACGACACGATCCTGCGCGGCTACGACGACACGATGCATGTCGAGACCGCCGACTGGGGCGGCTCGGTCGATCTCGGCGACGGGGTGGCCGTCCACCTGACGCCGGCCTACCACTGGTCGGCCCGCGGGCTGAACGACCGGCGCATGGCCCTGTGGTGCGCCTTCGTGCTGACCACGCCCTGGGGCGTCCACTACCATGTCGGCGATACCGGCTTCGGCGACGGCGCGATCTTCCGGGACGTGCGTGCCCGCTTCGGGCCGCCGCGGCTGGCGACCCTGCCGATCGGCGCCTACGAGCCGCGCTGGTTCATGCAGGCGCAGCACATGAACCCGGCCGACGCGGTCGCCGCCCTCGACCTGCTCGGAGCGACCCAGGCGCTCGGCCACCATTGGGGCACCTTCCGGCTCACCGACGAGGGCATCGCGCAGCCGGCCGAGGCGTTGGACGCGGCGATGGACCAGGCCGGGCAGCCGCGCGCGCGCTTCCTCGCGCTGCGGCCGGGGCAGGTGTGGAAAGGCTGACCGCGGACGAACCACCCGCGTCGGTCACGGTGGAGACGCCCTCCCGATCGTCCGTCAGGCGGTCCGCTCCGTCGCGCTCGCCTTCCGGCCACCGGCGGTGATGCCGGCGGAGGCCGCGATGACGCAGCCGATCGCCAGCCATTGCAGCAGGGACAGGCGCTCGCCGAGCAGGATCAACGCCGCGAGCGCCGCGACCGCCGGCTCCAGGCTCATCATCACCCCAAAGGCCTGCCGCGTCAGCCGGCGCAGGGCCACCATCTCCAGCGAGTACGGCAGCGCGCTCGACAGCACCGCGATCCCGAAGCCGAGCGCCAGCGTCTCGGGATCGAGCAGGGCGGCGCCGGAGCTCGCCAGGCCGAACGGCGCCACCACGATGGCCGCTGCGAGCATGCCGAGCGACACCGCCTGCCCGCCGTCGACCCGGCCCGCGCGCTGCCCGAACACGATGTAGAGCGCCCAGGCCAAAGCCGCGACGAGGGCGTAGGCCACACCCGCCGGGTCCAGGCCGCCGGCCTCGCGCATCGGCAGCAGCAACCCGAGCCCGAGCACCGCGAGGCCGATCCAGGCGAAGTCGGCGGTTCGGCGCGAGGCCGAGAGCGCGACCGCGAGCGGCCCGAGGAACTCGATCGCCACCGCGGGCCCGAGCGGGATCGTGCGAAGCGCCAGGTAGAAGGTCAGGTTCATCATCCCGAGCGCGGCGCCGTAGAGCGCGATGATCCCGGCCTCGCGTAAGCTCAGGCTCCGCCGCCACGGCCGCCACACCGCGAGCAGGATCAGGCCCGAGAAGCCGACGCGCAGGCTCGACACGCCGGCCGCGCCGACGATCGGGAACAGGCTCTTGGCCAGGGCCGCTCCGCTCTGGAGCGAGACCATGCCGGCGACGAGCGCGACGACGGGCAGGAGCGTCGCCGACGCGCCCGGCCGTTCGAGGCCGCGCACGGCGCTACAGGATGAACCGGCTGAGGTCGGCGTTGGCCGCCAGGCTCTCGACCCGGTCGCGGACATAGGCCGCGTCGATCGCCACCGTCTCGCCCGAGCGGTCGGTGGCGGTGAACGAGACCTCGTCGATGACGCGCTCGAGCACGGTCGAGAGGCGCCGCGCGCCGATGTTCTCGACCGAGCCGTTCACCTCCACCGCGACGCGGGCCAGCGCGTCCACCGCGTCGTCCGAGAAGGCCAGCGTCACGCCTTCCGTCTGCATCAGCGCCACCGTCTGCTTGAGCAGGCTCGCCTCGGTGGAGGTCAGGATCTGCTTGAAGTCCTCGACGGTGAGCGGCTGCAGCTCGACGCGGATCGGCAGGCGTCCCTGCAGCTCCGGCAGCAGGTCGGCGGGCTTCGAGACGTGGAAGGCGCCCGAGGCGATGAACAGCACGTGGTCGGTCTTCACCGGCCCGTGCTTCGTCGTCACCGTCGTGCCCTCGATCAGCGGCAGCAGGTCGCGCTGCACGCCCTCGCGGGAGACGTCGGCCGAGGACCGCCCCTCGCGGGCGCAGATCTTGTCGATCTCGTCGAGGAAGACGATGCCGTTGTCCTCGACCTCGCGGATCGCCTCGCGGATCAGCGCGTCGTCGTCGACGAGCTTGTCGGATTCCTCGGCGAGCAGGGGCGCGTAGGCGTCGCGCACGCTCATCCGGCGCGGCTTGCCCTTGGCGGCGCCGAACGCCTTGCCGAACATGTCGCCGAGGTTGACCGCGCCCATGGAGGCGCCCGGCATCCCGGGGATCTCGAACATCGGCAGGCCGGAGGACGGATTGCCGGCGAGCTCGATCTCGACCTCCTTGTCATCGAGCTGGCTGTCGCGCAGCTTCTTGCGGAAGCTGTCGCGCGTCGGCTGGCTCGCGGTCGGGCCGACCAGGGCGTCGAGGATGCGGTTCTCGGCCGCCGCCTCCGCCTTGGCCTTGACCGCCTTGCGCTTCTCCTCGCGCACGAGCCCGATCGCCACCTCGACGAGGTCGCGCACGATCTGCTCGACGTCGCGGCCGACATAGCCGACCTCGGTGAACTTGGTCGCCTCGATCTTGAGGAACGGCGCGCCGGCGAGCCGCGCGAGCCGGCGGGCGATCTCGGTCTTGCCGCAGCCGGTCGGGCCGATCATCAGGATGTTCTTCGGCGCGACCTCCTCGCGCAGCGGCCCGGTGAGCTGCTGCCGGCGCCAGCGGTTGCGCAGCGCAATGGCGACGGCACGCTTGGCGTCGTGCTGGCCGACGATGAAGCGGTCGAGTTCCGAGACGATCTCGCGGGGGGAAAACGTGGTCATCGGGCTCCGATCGGGTGCGGCAGCCGGTCTGCCAGGCGCGCGGGCAGGCCGCGCAGGACGACGCCCCGCATCGCGTGCCAGCCGGCGCTGAGCAGCAGGACGAAGGCGCCGAGCGCCAGGAAGCTCAAGGGGGCGGCCCGGTTGCTGAAGCCGGCGTCGCGGATCAGGGTTCCGAACGCGATCCCGGCATAGGTCAGGCCGGCCACGAGGATGGCGCGCCGGTCGGTGACCAGCGCCACCAGCGCCAGCAGCAGCACCACGCCGAGCACCAGGATCGCCGAGACCGTCGACGGCGCCTCGGCGTTCCGGAGGACCGTGGCGAGCATCGGATGCACGATCAGCGGGGCGGCGAGCAGGTGCAGCCAGAACGCGATGTCCGTGCGCCGGGTCTGGCGCTGGCGGTCGCCGAGGTCGAAACGCATCGCCAGCGCGAAGACGGCGAGGCCCGCCGTGACCAGCAGCGCGCTGAAGGCGTCGGCATCGAGGGTGGGGACGAGGGCGAAGGCCAGCGCGAGCAGCGTGCCGGCGAGCGCGGCTGCGCCCGCCCCGATGGTGATCGGCACGGCAAAGCGCCGGTAATGCAGGGCGCAGAGCGCCAGGGTCGCGAGCGCCGCCCCGGCATAGGGAAGCGGTGCCGGCGCGCCCGATCCGCTCGGTCCCGGCAGGGCGCTGCCCCAGCCGATCGCGAGGCCGGCCATCGACGCGAGCGCCAGGAAGGACTCGACCGCGAAGATCGCCAGCAGGGCGATGCTCGGCAGCGCCATCCTGCGGCGGCGGGTGAAGAACTCCGCGAGCGCCCAGGCCAGGGCCGCGACGAGCACCCGGCTGCCCGTCTCGCCGAGGGTGTCGCCGGCCAGGAGCCAGGCCGCGCCCAGGAACAGGCCGATGCCGAGGGTGACGAAGATGTCGGCGAAGCCGGTGATGAAGCGCAGGCGCTCGTCGTCGTCCACGCGCTCGGGCACCGGCACCGCCTCCTCGCGGGCCAGCCGGTCCAGGGCCTCCACCTGCGCGGCGGTGAGGATGCCGCGGGCGACCGCGCGCGACAGGAGCGCGGGGTCGATCACCGGAGGGCCAGCGGGCACGGGGAGGGACGTCGCATCGCCCCGATCTAAGCGCGAAGCGGGACGCTTACCAGGGTCGATCGCGCCGCCGAGCGCGCGGCCGATCCGGCGTGCGATCCCCGGCCGGCGTCAGGCGGCGCGGATCTCGCCGACGAAGCCGGCGACCTCGCCGCCGAGGCCCTCGGAGCGGCGCGCGAGCTCGCCGGCTGCGGCCAGCACCTGCGCCGCGGCGGCGCCCGCCTGCAGGGCGGCGGCCTGGACCTCGGCCATGGTCTCGCTCACCGCCCGGGTGCCCTCGGCGGCGTCGCTCACGCTCCGGGCGATCTCCTGGGTGGCGAGCTGCTGTTCCTCCACCGCCGCGGAGACGCCCATCGCGATCTCGTGGACCGAGCCGATGGTGCCGCCGATCTCCTCGATCGCCGCCACCGCGTCGGCGGTGGCCTCGCGGATCGTGGCGATCTCGGCGGTGATCCGGTCGGTCGCCAGCGCGGTCTGGCCGGCGAGGCTCTTCACCTCGGCGGCCACCACCGCGAAGCCGCGTCCCGCCTCGCCGGCCCGCGCCGCCTCGATCGTGGCGTTGAGCGCCAGCAGGTTGGTCTGGCCGGCGATGCCCGAGATCAGCGAGACGACCTCGCCGATGCTGGCGGCACTGCGGGCGAGCCGCTGCACCGACTGCTCGGTGCGTCGCGCGTTCTCGACGGCGCCGGCGGCGGCGACCGAGGTCTGCGAGACCTGCGCGCCGATCTCGTTGGCGGTCGCGGCCAGCTCCTCGGTGGCGGCCGCCACCGCCTGGACGTTCATCGAGGCCGCGCCGGCGGCGTCCATGACGGCCTGCGACTGCAGGCTGGTGCGCTCGGCGTTGCGCGCCATCGCGCGGGCCGTCTCCTCCATCGTCCCGGCGGACGCGGCCAGGTGGCCGACGAGGCCGCCGACGCTGCCCTGGAATCGGTCGGCGAGGGTGTCCATCTCGGCGCGCTTGACGGCGCCGGCTTCCAGGCCGGCTTGGGCCTGGCTGCGGCGCAGGGCGTCCGCCTCGCCCATCGCGTCGGCGAAGGTGCGCATGCTCGCCCAGATCGCGCCGATCTCGTCGCGCGAGGGCTTCACCGCCGGCAGGTCGCGGTCGCCCTCCGCGAGGCGGCGGATCGCGGTCGACACGGCCCGCAGCGGCCTCGCGATCATGCGATGGCCGAACAGCCCGCCGATGAGCAGGCCGCCGAGGGCGCCACCGAAGGCCAGCGCCAGGAGCAGGCGCAGGCGCCCCGTGTAGAGCGCGTCGGCACCGGCGTTCAGGCTCTCGATGCGGTCGCGGTTGCGCATCACGAGGGCCTCGATCCCGGCCTGGAAGGCGATGCGGTTGTTGCGGTTCTCCTCGGTGAAGCCCTGCTCGGCGGCGGCCTTCGGCGAGACCTCGGTGCCGAGACGGGCCGTCTCGGTGCGGTGCCGTCGGAAATCCGCGGCGTCCTTCGCCACGCGGTCGAACAGCGCCCGGTCCTCCGCCGGCACCGCCGGGAGCCACTCGGTCAGCAGCGCATCGATCGCCGAGAGATCGCGGACGATGCCGCCGGCGTAGGTCCGCGCGGCCTGCGTGCTGGCGGCGGCGTAGATGCCGCGGGATTCGAGTGCGGTGTCGGTGGTGAGCCGGGTGAGCTCGGCCGCGAACAGCGCGTTCTCGGTGGCGTTCCGCGCGGCCCCGACCGACGCGTTGAAGGTCCGCAGGGTGTCGAGCCCGACGCCCGCGACCACGAGGGTCACGAGGCTAGAGGCGCCGACCAGTCCGATGAGTTTGCCGCCGATCGTCATCGCGTCCACGCCCCGTGCTTGCGTGGTCGAACCTACCCAGAGGTTGTCAAGGACCCGTTAAGCTTGCAACCCGCTCACCCCTGCACGGCCTCGGGGCGCGAAGCCGACATCCTCGATGCTTCGCCACCCTGCGGTCGAAGCTGCGAGAACGACAGCATAAACCCGCGGACCCGGCGGGCATAACCTTGACCGTTCCTTCGTCAGCCCGGATGAGTGGACCCTGCCGGGATCGATGATCGAGCCCGGTCCGGGGGACGTCAGATGAAGCGATGGATCGTGGGGGCCGCCCTGCTCGCCGGGCTGGCCGCGCCGGCTTGCGCCAAGGATATCGTCCTGCCGGCGAAGGAACCCGCCGTCACCGCGACGATGCCGGACGACTGGGACACCAGCGTCTACGAGACCGAGATCGCCTCCGTCTCGGCCGACGGCGACATCGTGGTCAACATCGCCACCGACAGCAAGGCGCGCCTCGACGCGCTGATCAAGGACAGCAAGGCCTACCTGACCAAGAACAAGGTCAAGCTCGTCGGCAAGCCGACCGAGCAGACCATCGACTTCAACGGCACCCCGGGCCAGGTGCAGCGCTACCAGGCGACGGACAAGAACGGCAAGGCGATCATCGACTTCGTCACCCTCGACGCGAGCCGGAACCGGGTGGTCCTGCTGACCGTGTGGGGCTCCGAGGACGACCGCCAGACCAACGGGACCGCCCTGGACGCGATCATGAAGAGCGTGACGGTCCCGGCCGGCGGCGGAGGCGGCGGGTTCTGGTCCGGTGCCGCCGTCCCGTCCGGCAAGGCCGGGACGGGCAAGACGGAAGCCACCGCGCCCGAGGCGGTCAAGCCGCCGCCGGGGGCCGCCGCGGCGGCGCCCCAAGCGTCCGCTCAAGCCCCCGCTCAAGCACCCCCTGCCGCAGCGCCGGCCGCCACCCAGACCCTCGGGGTCCGGCGCGTGCTGTTCGTCACGCGGCCCTCGGACGGCTTCGGCGACGCCGACCCGCGCGCCGCGAGCCCCTTCCTGCCGAGCGAGAAGGTCATCACCTACATGGAGCCGATCGGCGAGACGCTGGTGCCGGTCGCCGGCGGCGACGTGCGGTTCGGCTTGGTCGTCGACTACGCGCTGCAGACCAGGGGCGGCGCGATCCTCGCGGGCCAGAAGGCCGTGATCGACCGGGAGTTCACCGCCGGGAAGGACGCCCTGCTGGACGGCTCCCCGAAGTTCTCCTTCCACGTCACACTGGGCATCACCGGCGTCGACCCGGGCGAGTACGTCCTCGCCTTCACGCTGCGCGACAAGTTCAGCGACCGCACGACCCAGATCGAGCGGCCGTTCACGGTGGCGGCGGCCCCGGCCACGGCCGCAGCGGCCCCCGCCGCCACCGTGAAC
>NZ_VRVH01000139.1:0-11498 GCF_008040095.1 Methylobacterium sp. WL6
TCGCCGGGGCCGCGTTGCGCCTCGTCGGCACCAGCGCCGCCGGCCACGGCTTCTCGGGCACGATCGGCCCCGGCGAGACCGTGCGGATCTTCACCGGCGCGCCCGTCCCCGAGGGCGCCGACGGGATCCTGATTCAGGAGAATGCCGAGGCCGACGGCGAGACAATCCGCGCCCTCGAAGCGGTGACCGCCCAGAAATTCGTCCGCCGGGCCGGCCTCGACTTCTCCGAGGGCGACGGGCTGCTGGCGGCCGGTGACACCCTCGATGCGCGCCGCTTGGCGCTGGCGGCCGCCGCCGGCCGCGGACGGGTCTCGGTACGCCGCAAGCCCCGCGTCGCGATCCTCGCCACCGGCGACGAGCTGGTGCAGCCGGGCGAGGTCCCGGCCTGGGACCAGATCGTCGCCTCGAACGCCCTGGCGCTCGCCGCCTTGGTGAACGGCGCCGGCGGCGCGGCGATCGACCTCGGCATCGCCGGCGACACGCTTCCGGCATTGGAGGCGGCCTTCGCGCGGGCACGCGCGGCCGAGGCCGACCTTCTCGTGACGCTGGGCGGCGCCTCGGTCGGCGACCACGACCTCGTCCAGACCGCGCTCGCGGCGGAGGGGCTCGAGCTCGGGTTCTGGCGCGTGGCGCTCCGCCCCGGCAAGCCGCTGATGCACGGGCATCTCGGGGACATGCTGGTGATCGGGCTGCCGGGAAACCCGGTCTCGTCGATCGTGTGCGGGCTGCTCTTCGTCGTGCCGGCCGTGCGCGCGCTGCTCGGCGATCCGCGTGCCGGCGCCGACCGCAGCGAGCCGGCCACCCTCGGCCGCGACCTCGACGCCAACGACGGGCGCCAGGACTACATGCGCGCCGTGCTCGACACCGCACCGGACCGGCTGCCGGTGGCGCATCCGGAATCGCGGCAGGATTCGTCGATGCTGGCGGTGCTCGGCCGGGCCGAGGCGCTGCTGATCCGCGCGCCGCACGCGCCGGCCGCGCGGGCGGGCGACCCGTGCCGGATCATCCGGCTCGACCGGCCCCCCCTCTGAGCCCGCGAGGACCCGATGGACTTCCACATCGACCACGTCCACCTGCGCAGCCCCGACGCGGCGGCCGCGGCCGCCTTCTACGTCGACAAGCTCGCCGCGCGGGAGGTCCGCCGCGAGGGCACGCCGACGAGCCGGATCGTGCTCGACCTCGGCGGCCTCACGGTCTTCATTGAGCAGGCGCCGGCCGACCTGCCGCCGCCGGCGCGGGCGCCGCATCTCGGCATCGAGCATATCGGGCTCGGCGTCGCCGACATCGACGCGACGCTCGCCGACCTGCGGGCGCGCGGCGTCACGGTGCTGGTCGAGACCAAGGCGATGCGGCCGGGGCTGCGGATCGCCTTCATCGACGGGCCGGACGGCGTACGCATCGAGCTGCTGGAACGCCGCGACGCCTGATCGCGGCTTACGGCCGGCCGGTCTGCCGCAGCCGTTCCATCACCGCCTCGGGCGTGGCGTAGGCTTCCTGGCGGACGGCGCTCCAGTAGCGCAGGTCGTCGAGCAGGATCGGCACGCCGGTGGTGGCGCAGCGCACGAAGGCGCCGGGCTTGACCACCCGCATCGTGCCGTCGCCATAGGCGACGGCCGCCTCGCCCCCCGCTCCGCGCTCGTAACGGCCCAGCATCGTCGTCCCCGGATGATGACAATCGTTCCCAGCGTTCTAGAACGCGCGCTCGGCGAGCGAAAGCCGGCGGCGCGCACGCCCCTGCCGCCTCGCCCGCCCTCTCGACAGCCCGGCACGGCCGGTGCCAATGATCGCGGATGCCGGGCTCCCCCCCTCTCGACCTCGCCGCCCTGTTCGACGCCGCCGCCGCGGCCCGCGCCCGGGCGCACGCGCCGTACTCGCGCTTCGCGGTCGGCGCGGCGCTCCGCGACGAGAACGGCGCGATCCATGCCGGCTGCAACGTCGAGAACGCGGCCTACCCGGTCGGCACCTGCGCCGAGGCCGGGGCGATCGCCGCGATGATCCTGGCCGGCGGCCGGCGCATCCGCGAGATCCTGGTGCTCGGCGACGGCAGCGGCCTCGTCACGCCCTGCGGCGCCTGCCGCCAGCGCATCCGCGAGTTCGCCGCCCCCGAGACGCCGATCCACGCCGCAGGGCCCGGCGGGGTCGCGGAGAGCTTCACCCTCGAGGCGCTGCTGCCGGCCTCCTTCGGTCCGGAGACGCTCGGTGGCTGATGCGGTCGAGACCCTGCGCGCGGCGGGCTTTGCCGGGCCCTACGCCTGCGCCATCGTCGCCGGCACCGGGCTCGGCGGGCTCGCGGACGCGCTCGCGGACGCGGTCTCGCTGCCCTATGCCGACATCCCCGGCTTTCCGGGCGCCGGCGTCAGCGGCCATCGCGGGCGGCTGCATCGCGGCGTGATCGCCGGGCGCCCGGTGCTGGTGCTCGAGGGCCGGGCCCACGCCTACGAGCACGGCGACGCGGCCGCGATGCGCATCCCGATCGCCGCGGCGAAGGCGCTCGGCGCCGCCTGCCTGCTGCTCACCAACGCCTCCGGCTCGCTGATGCCGGAGGCCGGTCCCGGCAGCCTCGTGCGGCTGTCCGACCACCTCAACCTGTCGGGGATGAACCCGCTGATCGGCGAGCCGAGCGACGCCCGCTTCGTGCCGATGGTGCGGGCCTACGACCCCGCCCTCAATGCCCGGCTCGACGCCGCGGCGGCGGCCTGCGGCATCCCCCTTCCCGCGGGCGTCTACGCCTGGTTCTCCGGGCCGTCCTTCGAGACCCCGGCCGAGGTGCGGATGGCCGGCCGGCTCGGCGCCGACCTCGTCGGCATGTCGACGGTGCCGGAGGTGATCCTCGCCCGCTTCCTCGGCCTGCCCGTCGCCGCCGTGTCGGTGGTGACGAACCGCGCCGCCGGCATCGGCGACGGCGACCCGCACCATGCCGAGACCAAGCAGGCCGCGACCGCCGCCGCCGCCGACCTGATCCGCCTGATCCGAAGCTTCGTCGCCGGCCTGCCCGCTGGTGATCCATGAGCCTCGGCCCCTTCGAGAGTCCGCCCGCATGACCGATCCGACCTTCGACCCGGCCCTGGTCGCGCGCCGCGCCCTCGCGCTCCTCGACCTGACGGATCTCGGCGACACCTGCACGGCCACGCAGATCGACGGGCTCTGCCGGGATGCCCGCGCGGGCGGCGTCGCCGCCATCTGCGTCTGGCCGCAATTCGTGCATCAGGCGGCGCGCGTGCTGGCTGGCGGCCCGGTGCGGATCGCCACGGTGATCAACTTTCCCGCGGGCGGCGAGGACGTGGACCGCGCGGTCGACGATACGGCGGAGGCGTTGCGCGACGGCGCGCACGAGATCGACCTCGTCCTGCCCTACGGGGCGCTGCTGCGCGGCGATGCGGAGACCGCCCGCCTGATGGTCGAGGCGGTGCGCGAGGCCTGCCCGAAATCCGGCCTGAAGGTGATCCTCGAGACCGGGGAACTGCGCACCGCGGACGCGATCGCCGCGGCGAGCCGGCTGTCGCTCGCGGCCGGCGCCGACTTCATCAAGACCTCGACCGGCAAGAGCCCGGTCTCGGCGACGCCCGAGGCGGCCGAGACCATGCTGCGCGCGATCCGCGAGGCCGGGCGCGGCGGCCTCAAGGTTTCGGGCGGCCTGAGAACGCTCGCCGACGCCGCCGCCTACCTCGCGCTCGCCGACAAGATCATGGGGCCGGATTGGGCGAGCCCCGCCACGGTCCGGCTCGGCGCCAGCAGCCTGTTCGGCGTGCTGATGGCCGCCGCGACCCCGGAGGGGACGTCATGAGGCTGCCGCAGGAGACCATCCGGGACAAGCGCGACGGGAAGGCGCTCGACGCCGACGAGATCGCCGGCTTCGTCGCCGGCCTGACCGACGGGCGCGTCGGGGAGGGCCAGGCGGCGGCCTTCGCCATGGCGGTGTTCCTGCGCGGGATGTCGGTGGCCGAACGGGTGGCGCTGACGCGGGCGATGACGCGGTCCGGCCACGTGCTCGCCTGGGACCTCCCCGGCCCCGTCCTCGACAAGCACTCCACCGGCGGGATCGGCGACGCGGTCAGCCTCGTGCTCGCGCCGATGGTCGCGGCCTGCGGCGGCTACGTGCCGATGATCTCGGGCCGCGGCCTCGGCCATACCGGCGGCACCCTCGACAAGCTCGCCAGTATTCCCGGCTACGACGCGACGCCCGATCTCGCCCGGTTCCACAGCGTCGTCTCGGAGGTCGGCTGCGCCATCATCGGCCAGACCGCGGACCTCGCGCCGGCCGACCGGAAGCTCTACGCGATCCGCGACGTGACCGGCACGGTGGAATCGCTCGATCTCATCACCGCCTCGATCCTCGCCAAGAAGCTCGCGGCCGGGCTCGACGGTCTCGTGATGGACGTGAAGGTCGGCTCCGGCGCCTTCATGGCTAGGATCAACGAAGCGCGGGCGCTCGCCGACAGCATCGTCGCGGTGGCGAACGGCGCCGGCCTGCGCACCGTCGCGCTGATCACCGACATGGACGCGCCGCTGGCGCATGCCGCCGGCAACGGGCTGGAGATCGCCTACGCGGTCGACTACCTCACCGGGCACCGCGAGCCACGCTTCCACGCGGTGACGCTGGCGCTGGCGGCCGAGATGCTGGTGGCCGGCGGGCTCGCACCCGACACGCGCGACGCCGCGGTGCGGCTGGAGGCGAGCCTGTCCTCGGGGCGGGCGGCAGAGCGCTTCTCGCGCATGGTCTCGGCGCTCGGCGGCCCGGCCGACCTGATCGAGAAGCCGGCAAAGCACCTCTCGGCCGCGCCGGTGATCCGCGAGGTGCGCGCGGTCGGCACGGTGGAACGGGTCGCGACCCGCGCGATCGGGCTCGCGGTGATCGGCCTCGGCGGCGGCCGGACCCGGCCGGAGGACGGGATCGACGGGCGCGTGGGATTCTCGCAACTCGCCCGGCCGGGCGATGCGAGCGGACGGCTCGGGATCGTGCACGCGGCCGACGCGGCGGCGGCCGATCGGGCCGAGGCCGCGTTGCGGGCAGCCTACAGTCTCCGGGCGACGCCGGCCGAGGGGCCGCCCGAGGGACCGGTTGTGCTCGAGCGGATCGCCCCGGCGACATGAAAGGGGCCGGTGGTTCTCACCACCGGCCCGGTCTCGCCTACCAGCCGCCGCGGCCGTATCCGTAGCCCCGGCCGTAGCCGTAGCCGCGATGATGGTGATGATGGCCGAAGCGCGGGCCGCCCCAGCCGAAGTGGCGGGGGCGCGGCGGGCCGTAGCCGAAGTGGCGCGGGCCGTGGCCGAAATGACGGGGGCCGTGACCGTAGCCGTAGCCATACTGCGCCTGGACCACGTCGGCGGGGGCCCCGGCAAGCGGAGCGGGTGCGAACGGTGCGGCCTGGGCCGGCGCCGCGACGGCGAGGCCGCCGGCGAACGCGAGGGCCGCGAGGGCGAGGCGGGTTCGGGTCGGCGTCGTGGACATCGGCGGTTCTCCTTCTCGGGCGACCGGCTGCTCGCGCACCGGCCTTGAGAGGAGAAGTAGCAACCAGCACCTGAATGCGACCTGAGGCCTACGCTCAGCTCGCATTGGGGCACCCCGCCGATCAGGGCCGGCGGTAGACCCAGACCCGGGCCGGCGGCAGGTTGAGCCAGACCCGGTTCGAGCCGCTGGCGGTGTAGCTGCCCAGCGCGCAGCGCGCCGGGATCGGCGGCACGACGGCGTAGGTGAACTGCACGAACGGCGCGCCGGGATGCATCAGGTCGTGGGCGGTGTTGAGCAGGTCGAGGCGCTGCTCGAGCGGCTTGGTGAACAGCGGCAGGCTCGAGACCGTCGCGGCCGCCGGCCCGGTCAGCACCGCGCCGACGCTGCCGCGAATGTCGTAGGCATCGCCGCGCACCACGGTGACGCCGGGGAACCGGCGCTTCAGCAGGGTGCAGAAATCGGGGTTGAACTCGATAAGCACCAGCCGCTCGGGCGCGACGCCCCGGCGGATCAGCGCCTCGGTGACGGGGCCGGTGCCGGGTCCGATCTCGATCACCTGGCCGGGGACGGCCGGATCGACGTAGGCCGCCATGGTCCGGGCCAGCATCTTGCCGGACGGGGTGACCGAGCCGGTGACGAGGGGGCGCTCGAGCCAGGACTTGAGGAACCGCGCCTCGTCCTCCAGCGGATCGCGCCGCACCTTCGCGTTCACGGACGAGGCTTTCGCACTGGAACGACGTAGCGGCGGCAAGTCCGATGTTCCTTCAGGTCCGATCGCGACGTTGCGATCCCGGCGGTCAGCGCAGCGGTCGGCACATGTCTTACAGGCAAGGTTGCGCTCGTGCCTAGCGCATTGCGATCACACCAGCCTCGGCGATCGAAGCGACCTCGGCCGAAGGCTCAACCGGGGCCGGCCGGTTTTGATCCGCCCGGCCCCGCATCTTGCGTTTCCCGCTACTGGCGGGCGGTGCCGCCGAAGCCGCCGAGGAAATCGCGCACCTTCGAGAAGAAGCCGGCGGCCTCCGGATGATTGTCGTCGGAGGCGGTCTGGCCGAACTCCTGGAGCAGCTCGCGCTGGCGCTTGGTCAGGTTCTGCGGCGTCTCGACGAAGACCTGGATGTAGAGGTCGCCGACCTCGCGGGTGCGCAGGACCGGCATGCCCTTGCCCTTGATGCGGAACTGCTTGGCGGTCTGGGTCCCGGCCGGGATCCGCACCTGGGTCTGCGAGCCGTCGATTACCGGCACGGTGATCTCGCCGGCCAGCGCCGCCGTCACCATCGAGATCGGGACCCGGCAGAACAGGTCGGCGCCGTCGCGCTGGAAGAAGGCGTGCTGCTTGATCGAGAGGAACACGTAGAGGTCGCCGGCCGGCCCGCCGCGCAGGCCGCTCTCGCCCTCGCCGGCGAGCCGGATGCGCAGGCCGTCGTCGACGCCCGCCGGCACGTTGATCGCCAGCGTGCGCTCGCGGTTGACCCGGCCGGCGCCGGCGCAGGCCGTGCAGGGGTCGTCGACGATCTCGCCGCGGCCGTGGCAGTTCGGGCAGGTGCGCTCGATCGCGAAGAACCCCTGCGCCGCCCGCACTCGGCCGTAGCCGGCGCAGGTCTGGCAGGTGCGCGGCTTGGAGCCGGGCTTCGCCCCCGATCCGGCGCAGGTCTCGCAGGTGATCGAGGTCGGGATCTTGATGGTCTCGGCCTTCCCCGTGAAGGCCTCCTCGAGCGAGATCTCCAGGCTGAAGCGCAGGTCGGCCCCGCGCTCGCGGCCCGGTGCGCCGCCGCGCCCGCGGGCCTGCTGCTGGCCGCCGCGGCCGTCGCCGAAGAAGTTGTCGAAGATGTCCGACATGAAGTCGCCGAACTCGTTGCCGAATCCGGGCCCGCCCTGGCCGCCGCCCTGCGTGAAGGCGTCGTGGCCGAAGCGGTCGTAGGCGGCGCGCTTCTGCCCGTCGGACAGGCACTGATACGCCTCGTTGATTTCCTTGAACTTGATCTCGGCGTCCTTGTTGCCGGGATTCTTGTCCGGGTGGTAGGTCATGGCGAGCTTGCGGAAGGCGACCTTCATCTCGCCGTCCGACGCGGTCTTGGCGACGCCCAGGATCTCGTAATAGTCCCGCTTCGACATGCCTTGCCTCGATAGTCCCTAACGATCCGTCCGCCTGCCCCAGGCAGTCGGCGATGTCGCTGTTTCCGCGTCTTGAAGGGTCGTGTCGCGCCCGGGCGGCCGCCCGTTCCGCGCGGGCGCCGGAGCGGCTCCCGGAATGACGGCCCGAAGCCGAACCCGCAAGCGAAAACGGGACCGGATCGCTCCGGCCCCGCTTCAGGATGCGCGCGGAGCTTACGCCCGCTTCTTCTGGTCCTTCTCGTCGACCTCCGAGAAGTCGGCGTCGATGACGTCGTCCTTCTTGGCTTCCTGGCCGGCGGCGGCGTCCGGACCGCCCTCGGGGGTCTGGCTCGCGGCGTACATCGCCTCGCCGAGCTTCATCGAGGCCTGCATCAGGTCGGTGGTGCGGGCCTTGATCGTCTCGACATCCTCGCCCTCGAGCGCGGTCTTGAGCGCGGTCATCGCCGTCTCGATGCCGCCCTTGTCGGCCTCCGAGACCTTGTCGCCGTACTCCTTGACCGACTTCTCGGTCGCGTGGATCAGGCTCTCGCCCTGGTTCTTCACCTCGACGAGCTCCCGGCGGCGCTTGTCGGCCTCCGCGTTCGCTTCGGCGTCCTTGACCATCTTCTCGATGTCCGCGTCCGAGAGGCCGCCCGAGGCCTGGATGCGGATCTGGTGCTCCTTGTTCGTCGCCTTGTCCTTGGCCGTCACGTTGACGATGCCGTTGGCGTCGATGTCGAAGGTCACCTCGATCTGCGGCATGCCGCGCGGGGCCGGCGGAATGCCCATCAGGTCGAACTGGCCGAGCAGCTTGTTGTCGGCCGCCATCTCGCGCTCGCCCTGGAAGACCCGGATGGTGACCGCGTTCTGGTTGTCCTCGGCCGTCGAGAAGGTCTGGCTCTTCTTGGTCGGGATCGTGGTGTTGCGATCGATGAGCCGGGTGAACACGCCGCCCAGCGTCTCGATGCCGAGCGAGAGCGGGGTCACGTCGAGCAGCAGCACGTCCTTGACGTCGCCCTGGAGCACGCCGGCCTGGACCGCGGCGCCGATGGCCACGACCTCGTCCGGGTTGACGCCCTTGTGCGGCTCCTTGCCGAAGAACGACTTCACGACCTCTTGGATCTTCGGCATGCGGATCATGCCGCCGACGAGCACGACCTCGTCGATCTCGGAGGCCGAGACGCCGGCATCCTTGAGCGCCTTGCGGCACGGCTCGATCGTGCGCTGGACCAGATCGTCGACCAGCGACTCGAACTTGGCGCGGCTGAGCTTGAGCGCGAGGTGCTTCGGACCGGTGGCGTCGGCGGTGATGTAGGGCAGGTTGATCTCGGTCTGGGTCGCCGAGGACAGCTCGATCTTGGCCTTCTCGGCGGCCTCCTTGAGGCGCTGGAGGGCGAGCTTGTCCTTGGTCAGGTCGATGCCCTGCTCCTTCTTGAACTCGGCGGTTAGGTACTCGACCACGCGGTTGTCGAAGTCCTCGCCGCCGAGGAAGGTGTCGCCGTTGGTCGACTTCACCTCGAACACGCCGTCGCCGATCTCGAGGATCGACACGTCGAAGGTGCCGCCGCCGAGGTCGTAGACCGCGATGGTGCCGGCCTTCTTCTTGTCGAGACCGTAGGCGAGCGCGGCGGCCGTCGGCTCGTTGATGATGCGCAGCACCTCAAGGCCGGCGATCCGGCCGGCGTCCTTGGTCGCCTGGCGCTGGGCGTCGTTGAAGTAGGCCGGCACCGTGATGACGGCCTGCGTCACCGGCTGGCCGAGATGCGACTCGGCGGTCTCCTTCATCTTCTGAAGGGTGAAGGCCGAGATCTGGGACGGCGAGTACTTTTTGCCGTCGGCCTCGACCCAGGCGTCGCCGTTGTCGCCGCGGACGATCTTGTAGGGCACGAGGCCCTTGTCCTTCTGCGTCATCGGATCGTCGTAGGTGCGGCCGACGAGGCGCTTGATGGCGAAGAAGGTGCGCTCGGGATTGGTGACGGCCTGGCGCTTGGCCGGCTGGCCGACGAGGCGCTCGCCGTCGTCGGTGAAGGCGACGATGGACGGCGTGGTGCGGGCGCCTTCCGCGTTCTCGATGACCTTGGGCTGCGAGCCCTCCATCACGGCGACGCACGAATTGGTGGTGCCGAGGTCGATGCCGATGACTTTACCCATGGTGGGATCCCTTTTGTTGGTTGCGATCAAGCAGACCGCCGAGCCCCGAAGCAGCTCGGCCCATGGCGGTGTGGTGTGAGAAGATGTGGAGACGGAACCGGGGCCGGAACAAGGGCCGCGAACGGCTCCAATCCCATGCTTAATCCCGCGTCTCGCCGGATATAAGAAGGGCGATGCGGGCTCGCAAGGCGAAGCCGGGCCCCGAGATGCGCGATCCGTGCAAGTCCTTGCGCCGGCTCGGCGAATGCGGCCGGACGGTCGGTTTCTCCGCGGGCTCGCCCCTGCATTGCATCCCGGCGGCTCGAATTCGACCTGTAGGCCCGCAAAGCGCACGTCGTGTCGGCCTGCATCTTGTTGCCCCTCGGCCACGCCCGCGCCATCGAAGGCGTGTTAACGCTTCGTGAAGAGCGTCCGGCAGGGTGCGAGGCCGGCATCGCGCGGGCCACCTGCCGCCGTCCCCGGCCCGAAAGACCCGATGCGTCCGACCCGCAGACCCGTCCTCCCGTTGCTCGCGGTCCCCTGCCTCGCCCTCGCGGCCCTGATGCCCGGCGAAGCCTCGGCCCAGAACTTCTTCGAGGAGCTGTTCGGGATCGGCCGCGCAGCCAAGCCTCCGGTTCCGCCGCGCGGCGTCCCGACCGCCCCGCCGTCGGGACCCATCCCCGGCACGCCGCTTCCCGACGATCCGTCGGCACCGTTGCCCGACGCGCCGCGCCCTGCGGCGCCCGCCCGGCCGGTGGTGCTGAAGGCGCCCTCGGAAGACGGCGTCGTCGGGCAGGAGCTGATGCTCAACGGCCTGACCGGAAGCCTCAAGCTCGAGCGCTCGGGATCCGGGATGGCGGCCAGGATCACGCTGCCCGGCACCAAGGTCTCGCAGCCGACCGAATCCTGCAAGGTGCCGCTCGGCGGCGGGCCCGTGTCGCTGACCTCCGAGGGCAAGCCCGAGGGCGTGCCGCGCTACGAGGCGGCCGCCGCCGAATGCCCGCTGCGCTTCGACGTGACGGAAGGAGGCGTGCTGGTATCGAGCCTCGGCCCGACCCCGCTATGCACGTTCTCGGCGCAGGATTGCGCCACCGCCCCGGTCGGCCTGTGGGGGCCGGCCGCCGCCGGCCTGATCCCGCGCTCGGCCGAGTTCGACTCGGCCCGCGGGGTCGCCGACAAGGCGGTGCGCGAGAACTACAAGCTGATGACGCAGCGCGCCCGACGCGAGGACGTTCGGCCGATCGTCACGGAGCAGGCCGCCTTCTCCTCGGACCGCGAGCAGCTCTGCCGGACCTACGCCCGGGAGGGCGCTCACGGCTTCTGCCATCTCCGGGTCACCGAGAACCGCGCCCTCGCGCTGGCCACCCGCCTCGGCGTCACCGTCACCACGACGGCCACGCCCGCAGCGACGCCCCGTCCCCGTCGCAAGCCGCCGGTGGAAGGCATGAATCCCGACAGCGGAACGCCGGCTCCGCAGGCCGAGTAGACGCGCGACGTCCCTGTGCCGTCATCTGGCCGTGCCCCCTCCCCTGCCGGGGACGCGCAACGGCGGTCATCAGGTGGAATGTCGGACCAGGGCTTTGGCAGAGCCGCAGGCGACCGTTATCGCCTCGGCGTCGCCTGCTGTCCCTGAACGCAAACAGCCGGCCTGCGTGGCGCAGGCCGGCTGTTTGCGGTTATGTGAGGTGTATGTGGTGTATTTGGTTGCGGGGACAGGATTTGAACCTGTGACCTTCAGGTTATGAGCCTGACGAGCTACCGGGCTGCTCCACCCCGCGCCAGGGTGCGTGCTGGTCCTCGTGTATGGACCGGCACGTTCGGCGAT
>NZ_VRVH01000013.1:0-47990 GCF_008040095.1 Methylobacterium sp. WL6
GGGCCCGCGAAGGGTCCGCACGTGCTCCTGAAGCCGGCTCGCCTCGCCGCCGTCGTCCTCCTGCTCGGATGCGGCGCGGCGCGGTCGTCGGACGCCTGCCCGGCGCTGTTCGCCGACGACCGAGCGCCGGAGCTGACCAACCCGAAGCTCGCCTCCAGGACGCTGGCCCTATGCTTCGATGCCTACGCGGTGCTGCATTCCGGCGTGGCGCGAACGCCGCTCTACGCCGCGGAGCACCTGACGCGAGCGAGCGTCGCGGCGGCGCGGCTGGTGGAGCGGATCGACGCCTTCCACGACGAGGACCGCGTCCCGCCGGACGACCGCGCGCGGCTCGACGACTACGTCCGCAGCGGCTTCGACCGCGGCCACCTCGCGCCGGCCGGCGACATGCCGACCGGCGAGGCTCAGGCGCAATCCTTCAGCCTCGCCAACATCGTGCCGCAGGATCGCGTGCTGAACCGGAGCCTGTGGGCCGCGATCGAGGAGAGCACCCGCCGGCTCGCGACCCGGCGCGGGCAGCTCTTCGTCGTGACCGGGCCGGTCTACGCGGGCGATGGGCTCGCCTCGATCAACGGCCGGGTGCTGGTGCCGACGCAGATGTTCAAGGCGATCTACGATCCGGTGGCCGGGGAGGGCGGTGCCTGGCTCGCGCCGAACGACGGCAGCGGGACCTTCCAGTCGGTGTCCCTCGCCGCGCTCCGCACCATCGCCGGGATCGACGCCTTCCCGTCGCTGCCGCCGGGCCAGAAGGCCTCGGCGATGACCCTACCGGAGCCGCGCGCCTATTCCCGCGACGACATCGCCAACCATCGTCCCCGCGGACGGGAGCAGACCTGGCAGGACTGGCTCGGCCACGAGGCCGTGCGCGCGCTGCACCGTGCGCTGCGGCAACTGCTCCGCGCGATCTTCTGAGGATCAGCCATGAAGAAATCCAAGGACGGCGAGGCCGCCTTCGAACCCTTCGCCGACGGGGCCGCGGTGAGGACCATCGGGGCGCTCGCGTTCGAGAACGGCCCGGAGACGATCGCGCTCCACGGCTCCCTCGACCTGACGCGGGACGCGGCGGGCTTGGCCCAGGCGCGTGCGCTCAAGGCCACGGTCGACGCGATCGTCGCGTCGCTCGAGGCGGCGGACCTGCGGGGCGGGGTCGCCGAATCGAAGACGGAACCGACCATCGTGAAGAACCCGTTCGCCTGACGACGACGGCGATCCGCTCGCTCAGGCGATCCGCACGCTCGTCAGCGCCTCGGCAGCGCGACGGACCTCGGCGGCGATCAGCTCCTCGCTCGCCCCGTCGATCGGCATGTCGGCCAGGAGCACCGCGACGTCGCGCTTCACATCCTCTCGAACCTCGGGGTCCTCCTCCGACAGGCGCCCGATCAGCACGCCCATCACGATCTCCATCGCCAGCATCTTCGCGTAGAGGCGGGAGACGGCGTCGAGGGGCTCGTCGTCGGGTTCGGACATGGGGTTCCTGACTGTTGTGGATCGCGGTGGCACGAAGGCCCGGCAGTGCCGCGCCGTGCGCGTGATCGGCCGGAGCGGGAACGCCGCGCAAGCCCCGCCGGAGATCAACCCCTCGGTCTCGCCGGACGAGGCCCGATCGTCACGGGGCCTGCGTGGTGGGAGAGGGACCCGCCTCCGTCGCTTGCGGCTCGGCGCCCGGCGCTTTGCGCGACACGTAATACAGGTCGATCGCACGCCAGAAGGCGCCCTGCTCGTCCGACGTGCGACGCGCGAGCGCCGCGTCGAGAAGCGACATCGCTGCACGGGCGGGCGCGTTGCCCTTCACGTCTTCCAGAAGGCTGGCGAAGGTCAGCATGGGGGCGCCTCTCCCGGACGAATGTTTCGAGGAAACGCTCAAGCTCGCGGAACGATCCGGCATGACGGTTCGGCGAGGGCGACGCTTCGGCGAGCGGCTTCGTTCTTGCCTCGTAGGACGGCCGGCCTACCATGCGGCCGGCACGCCGCGCCGCGGCGGTCATGACGAAGGATTGTCGATGCTGTCTGTCAGATCCAGCCGGTGTGCCGCGGTCGCGGCCGTTCTCCTGGCGAGCCTGTCGCTGCCGGGGGCGGCAATCGCGCGCGAGATGCCCGACGCGGCGGTCGAGGCGAAGGTCGGCAAGACCAACGTGGTGATCCTGGCCACCGGCGGCACCATCGCCGGCGCCGGCGCGGATGCGGCCAACAGCGCGACCTACCAGGCGGCCAAGGTCGGCGTCGAGAAGCTGATCGCGGCGGTGCCGCAGATGTCGGCCATCGCCAATGTCCGCGGCGAGCAGGTCTTCCAGATCGCCTCCGAGAGCTTCACCGACGCGCAGCTGGTGCAGCTGGCCAAGCGCGTCTCGCAGCTCGTCAAGCAGAGCGACGTGGACGGCGTGGTCGTCACCCACGGCACGGACACGCTGGAGGAGACGTCGCTGTTCCTCAACCTCGTGGTGAAGACCGACAAGCCGATCGTCGTCGTCGGCTCGATGCGCCCGTCCACCGCCATCTCCGCCGACGGCGCGCTCAACCTGCTCGACGCGGTCGCGGTCGCCGGCAGCAAGGAGGCGATCGGCAAGGGCGTGACGGTGACGATGAACGACCAGATCCAGTCCGGTCGCGACGCCACCAAGCGCACCAACATCGTGCCGAGCGCGTTCTTCAGCCAGTGGGGCTCGCTCGGCATGGTGGTCGAGGGCAAGACCTACTTCTTCCGCAGCCTCGACAAGCGCCACGGCACCAGCTCCGAGTTCGACATCGACACGATCGACAGCCTGCCGCTGGTGGCGATCGTCTACGGCTCGGGCAACATGTTCCCCGGCGCCTACAAGGCCGCGGTCGATGCCGGCGCCAAGGCGATTGTCAATGCCGGCACCGGAAACGGCTCGGTGCCGGGCTATCTCGTCGACACGCTGAAGGACATCCGCGCCAAGGGCACGCTGATCATCCGCTCGTCGCGGGTGCCCGACGGGTTCGTGCTGCGCAACGCCGAGCAGCCCGACGACACCTACGACTGGGTCGTCGCGCACGACCTGAACCCGCAGAAGGCGAAGATCCTCGCGGCGGTCGCGCTGACCAAGACCAGCGACACCAAGGAACTGCAGCGGATCTTCTGGCAGTACTGAGGCTCGACGCTCCGGCTTCCCCTGCCGTCTTGCCCGTCGCCGCCATCTTACGGTCGGGCAGCGGGCCTAGACGTTCGCATCACGGTCGGCTCACCCGAGCCCGACCACGGACAGGACGGTCTCGGAGCGCTTCGGCTCCGAGCCGTCGAGAGGGCATGCGATGACAGAGATTCATCCGGTGGTCGCGGCGGTGACGGCCCGCATCGTCGAGCGCTCGCGCGACTCGCGGGCCGCCTATCTCGACCTCATCCGGCGCGAGCGGGATTCGGGCGTGCACCGGCCGACGCTGGCCTGCGGCAACCTCGCCCACGGCTTCGCGGCCTCCGGCGAGGACAAGGCCGCGATCCGCTCCGGCCGCGCGATGAACATCGGCATCGTCACCGCCTACAACGACATGCTGTCGGCGCATCAGCCCTACGGACGCTACCCCGAGCAGATCAAGCTGTTCGCCCGCGAGGTCGGCGCGACGGCGCAGGTCGCGGGCGGCACGCCGGCGATGTGCGACGGCGTCACCCAAGGCCAGCGCGGCATGGAGCTGTCGCTGTTCTCGCGCGACGCCATCGCCCTGTCGACGGCGGTCGCGCTCAGCCACGGCATGTTCGACGGGGCCGCCCTGCTCGGCATCTGCGACAAGATCGTGCCGGGCCTGATCATCGGCGCGCTGCGCTTCGGCCACCTGCCGACGATCCTGATCCCGGCCGGGCCGATGCCGACGGGGATCGCCAACAAGGAGAAGCAGCGCATCCGCCAGCTCTACGCCGAGAACAAGGTCGGGCGCGAGGAGCTGCTGGAATCGGAATCCGCCTCCTATCACGGGGCCGGCACCTGCACGTTCTACGGCACCGCGAACTCCAATCAGATGATGATGGACGTGATGGGCCTGCACATGCCCGGCGCCTCGTTCATCAATCCGGGCACCAAGCTGCGACAGGCCGTGACCCGCGCCGCGATCCACCAGCTGTCGGAGATCGGCGCGTCGGGCAACGACTACCGGCCGCTCGGGCGCTGCATCGACGAGAAGGCGATCGTCAACGCGGTGGTCGGGCTGCTCGCCACCGGCGGCTCGACCAACCACGCGATCCACCTGCCGGCGATGGCGCGTGCCGCCGGCATCGTTCTCGACTGGGAGGATTTCGACCGGCTGTCCGGTGTGGTGCCGCTGATCGCCCGGGTCTATCCGAACGGCTCCGGCGACGTGAACCACTTCCACGCCGCCGGCGGGATGAGCTTCGTGATGGCGAGCCTGATCGACGCCGGCCTGCTGCACGACGACATCCTCACCGTGTCCGGTTCGCGCCTTCGCGACCACGCCCGCGACCCGAAGCTGTCGGGCGACGCGCTGACCTTCGAGGAGGCGGTGCCCGAGAGCCTCGACGACACGATGCTGCGCAAGCCCGCCGCGCCGTTCCAGGCCGATGGCGGGATGCGCCTGGTGAAGGGAAACCTCGGCCGCGCCACCTTCAAGACCAGCGCCGTGGACGAGCACCGTCGCACGATCGAGGCGCCGGCCCGCGTCTTCGACGACCAGGACGACGTGCTGAAGGCGTTCAAGGCGGGCGAGCTCGAGCGCGACGTCGTCGTTGTGGTTCGTTTCCAGGGCCCCCGCGCCAACGGGATGCCGGAACTGCACAAGCTCACGCCGCAGCTCGGCGTGCTGCAGGACCGCGGCCACAAGGTCGCGCTGGTCACGGACGGCCGGATGTCGGGCGCGTCGGGCAAGGTGCCGGCGGCGATCCATCTCAGCCCGGAGGCGCTCGGCGGCGGCCTCATCGCGAAGATCCGCGACGGCGACATCGTGCGGCTCAGCGCGGAGGAAGGGCTGCTGCAGGTGCTCGTCGACGACGCGGAACTCGCCGCCCGCGACGAGGCCGCGGTGCCGCCGGCGGCCACCGGGACCGGGCGGGAGCTGTTCGCCTTCATGCGCCACGGCGCCGACGGGGCCGAGCAGGGCGCCTCGGCGATGCTCGCGGCCGCCGGCCTCTGATCACGAAACGGGAGATCCAACCATGACCGGCATCGACGCGCTGATGCGCTCCGTCCCCGTGATCCCCGTCCTCGTGATCGAGGACGTCGAGCATGCCGAGCCGATCGCACGAGCCCTGGTCGAGGGCGGCCTGACCGCACTCGAGGTCACGCTCCGCACGCCGGCCGCCCTCGACGTGATCCGCGCGATGTCGCGGGTGGAGGGCGCGGTGGTGGGGGCGGGAACGGTCCTCAACGATCGCGACCTCGACGCGGCGATCGAAGCCGGCGCGACGTTCATCGTCAGCCCCGGCCTCACCGCGCCGCTCACCGAGGCGGCGTTGAAGCGCGGCATCCCCTACCTGCCGGGGGTGGCGAATGCCGCCGACATCATGCGCGGGCTCGACCACGGGCTCGACCGGTTCAAATTCTTCCCGGCGGAAGCGTCCGGCGGGATCAAGGCGCTGAAGGCGCTGGCCGCCCCGTTCGGGCAGGTCCGGTTCTGCCCGACCGGCGGCATCTCCGAGGCGACGGCGCCGGACTGGCTCGCGCTCGACGCCGTTCTCTGCGTCGGCGGAAGCTGGGTCGTGAAGCCCGGCGCGCCGGACGTGGACGCGATCCGCAAGGCCGCCCTGGCGGCGACCGGCCTGCGGCGCTAGGCGCACGAAAACGCCCGCCCCGGTTTCCCGGAGCGGGCGCAACGTCTCGGATCGGATCGATGCCGATCCGCTATACTGAATCAGCAATCGTTCTTGGCAGCCTGCGCGGCGGTCGGGTTGCCCTTATCCTGAGCGTTGACGTCCGCCGGCGAGGTGGCTCCGGCGGCGGAACCGGCCTTGTTCATCGCGCCGACGGTGCCGGGCGACTCGCCCTTGGCGCCGGGGCTGGTGTTGGCGGTGGCCTTCGGATCGACCGTCGAGGCCTTGCTGGCGTCCTTGTCGGGGGTGACGGTGGTTCCGGTCGAGCACGGCGCGGCGAACGCGGCCGACGACATCAGAACGAGGGCGGCGGCACCGGCGAAAGTGGTGATCTTGGTCATGCGTTTCTCCGCAGTTTCTTAAGGCGGGTATCAAACGTCAGGACTGCCGGAGGGTTCCTTTATTATTTCAACCTGGCAATGCGGACGGGTGAACCCTCCCGCATTGCTGTACGGCGACTTCAGGCGACGACGATGAGCCGTCTAACGTCGGTGTCTTACGTTTTGGAGTCGGGACTATTCCGCTGGCGCAGCGGCGCGAAGCTCGCGCGGGCTGAACCGGCCGTCC
The DNA here is from genome assembly GCF_008040095.1 of Methylobacterium sp. WL6. Taxonomy (NCBI): domain Bacteria; kingdom Pseudomonadati; phylum Pseudomonadota; class Alphaproteobacteria; order Hyphomicrobiales; family Methylobacteriaceae; genus Methylobacterium; species Methylobacterium sp. WL6. The sequence continues at coordinate 6,338 of NZ_VRVH01000013.1, forward strand.
CCCGTGCTCTGCATGTCGACCCGGCGCTGATGGTGCTCGTGCAAGGTCGAGCGATGGCCGATCGAGACGATCGTGGTGTTGGGCAGGGTCTCGCGCAGCATCCGGTAGATGCCGGCCTCGCTCGGCTCGTCGAGGGCGGCGGTGGATTCGTCGAGGAACAGCCATTCGGGCTTGGCCAGCACCGCGCGAGCGATCGCCAGGCGCTGCTGCTCGCCGCCGGACAGGCGCTGGTCCCAGGCGTCGACCTCGTCCAGGCGATCGACCAGGGCCGGCAGTTGCGCCGCGACCAGCGCCTCGCGGATCGCCGCGTCCGGAAACTGGTCGGTGGTGTTCGGGTAGCACACGGCACCGCGCAGCGTGCCGAGGGGAATGTAGGGCCGCTGCGGCAGCACCAGGGCCGATTGGCCGGCGGGCACGTCGATCCGGCCCTTGCCGAACGGCCAGATCCCGGCGATCGCGCGGAACAGGGTCGACTTGCCGGAGCCCGAGGGGCCGGTGACGAGCGTCGACGCGCCCTTCGTCATCGCAAGGCTGTCGGCGGTGACGATCGTCCGCCCGTCGGGCAGGGCGAGCGTCAGCCCGGTCGCGGTCACGTCGGACCCGGTGGCGTTGCCGTGGCCGAGCCCGTCGGAGGCGGCGGAATAAGCCTCGGCCAGCGTCATCGCGCGCTTGAACGAGGCGAGACGGTTGGTGTTGGCCTTGTAGGCCGCGATCGTGACGTAGGAGTTGATGAAGAACGACAGCGACGACTGCACGCTGGAGAAGGCGTCGCCGGTCTGCTGGAACTGTCCGAGGGTGATCTTCTTGAGGAAGTAGCTCGGCGCGGCGAGGATGTAGGGAAACACCACGCTGATCTGGCTGTAGGACAGCGTGAAGCTGCCGAGCTTGATCCGGCGGTAGATGATGCCGAGGTAGTTGTCGATGATCTCGCCGAACAGGCTCTTCAGCCTGACGTTCTCCGCGCGCTCGCCGCGCAGGAGCGCGATCTGCTCGGAGTAGATCCGCGAGCGGGCGAGCGAGAAGCGGAAGTCGGCCTCGACCTTCTCCTGCCGGAAGTCGAGCCCGATCAGCGGGCGTCCGATCAGGTGCGTCAGCCAGGTGCCGACCAGCGCGTAGCCGACGACGAGCCAGACCAGGAAGCCCGGGACCACGGTGTCGGTGAACGGCAAGACGAAATCGCGCGACAGGCCCCACAAGATGACCATGAACGAGACCAGGGTCGCCGCCTGTGACAGCAGGCGGATCGAGAGCGTCGTCGTCTGCGAGATGAACAGGTTGACGTCGCTCTGGATGCGCTGGTCCGGGTTGTCCGCGTGCTCGCCGGTGAAGGGGATGCGGTAATGCGTGCCGCCGTCGAGCCACCGCTCGTAGAAGCTCCGGGTCAGCCAGGTCCGCCAGCGCAGGTGGAGCGACGCGTCGACGAAGGTGTCGAACATGCCGACCACGACCCAGATCGTGGCGAGCGGGGCGAAGATCCAGACGAGCTGGTACCAGAACGCGTCGGCATTGTACTCCTGCAGCGCATTGAACAGGTCGCGGAACCAGAAGTTCAGGCGCAGCTGCAGCGCCACCTGGGCGAAGGTGATGAAGATCGACAGCGCCACCAGCCGCTGCCCGACCTTGCCCTCGGTGTTGCCGAAGAAGCGGAACGGGCCGATCTCCCGGGTCGGCGCCTCGCGGCTGGCGAAGTACGGATCGGCGATCAGGGTGATCGCGCGGATCGGCTTCAGGTAGGAGATCGCCAGGACCAACCCGCCGAACACCACGGCGCCCGTGGCCGCGAAGTCCGGCGGGAGCAGGGCGGCGAGCGTCGGCGGCAGCGCTCCCATCGCGGCCAGCGTCTTGCCGCCGGCGAGGACGAGGTAGCCGATCCCGTAGACCGAGACGAAGACCTTCAGGTAGGCGGAGAGGTTGGCCGAGGCGAGCAGGATGCCGGCCATGGCGAAGCCCGCGAGCGAGACGTAGAGCGGCGGGGAGGGGACGCCGGGTGCCGCCAGCAGCGCGAGGGCGGCGAGCGCCGTGAGGACGGCCTGCAGGCCGAGCCCGCTTCGAAGTGCGGCCACGCGCGTCTCCCGGAAATCTTGACGATCGGCTCCGTTCGCGAAGCCCTTCCCGGCGGCAGTGACCGCGGGTCGTGGCGAGATCGTGGCACCGGCCAGGGCGCGACGCTCAACCGCGCGTGAGCCGGCCGCCTACCAGTTCCATTCCTCGAAGCCCGGCTCGCGACAGCGATAGCCGATCGGGCATTGCGGGTTGTCGCGGGTGGGCACGAGGCGAAGCTCGGCGATCTCGGACAGGTCGCAGAAGCTGCGGTCGCGCACGATGCGCTCGGGCTGCGCGCCGCCGACCGCGATCGTCACGTCGCCGCCGCGCTTGACCATCTCCATCGCGTCCGCGCAGGCGATGCGCGGTGTCGCCTGCCGCGTCTGCGCCGAGGCCGGCCCCGACGCGAGGGCGATCACAAGAGCCGTGGCGAAGCATCTCATCGCTGGGAATCGGGCGCCTCGTTGGCTCGCCCTAAAGGGAGCGGCGCGCGAGCATGGCAGTGAATCGGCGCACCCGCCATTGCACCGATGCAACGCCGGAAGTGTCGCGTCGAAGACCCACCTGCGATCCGTCGCCGCCGCAGCGCCGTATTCGCGCGTTTAGGGATTTCGCGCCGCGCAAGACTTGTTAAGATTTCGTCGCCCGCGGTGCGCAGTCTGCGAATCGCTGGATCTTCGAGGCGGCGTCCCGGCGGACCTTCGGCATCTCCATCGCTCCCGCGTCGCGACGGACGGGCGCACGGAAGATTTCGGCGTCGGATGCGTGCGGCCCACGAAGGGGAGGGCGGGATGACGATGGCGGCGGGGCTCGAGGCGTACCCGACGGAACAGAGCAGCGGAGCGGGCCGTCCCGTTTCGAAGCGCTGGGTCGCGCTGTTCGTCGCGCTCGCCGCCGGCTGGGGCACCCTGTTCGGGTACAGCGTGACGTTCCTCAGCGAAGATCTCCCGTTCAGGCCGGCCGCAGCCGCCCCGCCGGAGGTGCCCGCCTTCGGCTTCCCCCCTTGCCGCAGACCATCGCGGTCGCGGCCGCGACGCCGGTGCCCGAGGTACAGGTGCCGCGCGTCGTCGAAGCGCCGGCTCCGGTCGTCGCGGCGGTCTCGGCACCGGCCGCTGCTCCGGTGCCCGCATCGCCGCCGCGCGTGGAGCGCGCCGAGTACGTCGGAACCTGGGGCCCGACCGAGGCCGCCTGCGGCAAGCGCTCGCGCCGACGCGGCTACATCCCCGCGACGATCACGCCCGAGCGCGCCAGCGCCGGGCGGACGATCTGCAGCTTCCACGACGGCCGACGCATCGGGAACGCCTGGACCATGGCCGCGGACTGCGCCGAGCGCGGCCGGCGCTGGTCCTCCCAGGTCCGCCTCGTCGTCGACGGCGACCGCCTGACCTGGACGAGCGGCAAGGGCACCGCATCCTACGTCCGCTGCGGAAAGCGGGCGGGCTGACACGGCGCGTCGTCGATCGCTCCTGTCGTCCTTTTTGCAGTATCGCCGCCGCGGCTCTCGTCGACTTCCCGGTTAGAAGGCCTGAAGCGCGTCGCGTCAGAGCCTCCCGCTTAGGATGTCCGCGGGGCGCCGCGCGCGCGCGCGGCCAACGTTCGAGACAGATCTGCTGCAGGCTTCACCGAAGCCGCCCGAGCCCGCTCTTCGTCCAAGCGTCCGATCGCCGATCGTCGCGCAGGCCTCGGAAAGACGGCGCCGACCCGGGCCCAAGCGCAACGAAAAAAGGGGCCGCCTCGCGGCGACCCCCTTCCAACGTTGCAATGATGGCTTGGACTTAGAAATCCATCCCGCCGCCCATGCCGCCCATGCCGCCGCCGCCGCCCATGGGGGCGCCGCTGTCCTTCTTCGGAGAGTCGGCGATCATGGCTTCGGTGGTGACGAGCAGGCCGGCGACCGAGGCCGCGTCCTGCAGGGCGGTACGCACGACCTTGGCCGGGTCGATGATGCCGGCCTGGATCATGTCGACGTACTCTTCCGTCTGGGCGTTGAAGCCGTAGGACTCGGAGCTGGTGTTGTCGGTGATCTTGCCGACGACGATGGAGCCCTCGACGCCCGAGTTCTGGGCGATCTGACGGATCGGGGCCTCGAGCGCCTTCAGCACGATCTTGATGCCGGCCTGGACGTCGGGGTTGTCGCTCGAGAGGGCGGCGACCGCCTTCTTGGCGCGGAGCAGGGCGGTGCCGCCGCCGGGGACGATGCCCTCTTCCACCGCAGCGCGGGTGGCGTTGAGCGCGTCGTCGACGCGGTCCTTCTTCTCCTTGACCTCGACCTCGGTCGCGCCGCCGACGCGGATGACCGCGACGCCGCCGGCGAGCTTGGCCAGGCGCTCCTGGAGCTTCTCACGGTCGTAGTCCGAGGTGGTCTCCTCGATCTGCGCCTTGATCTGCCCGACGCGCGCCTCGATGTCGGCCTTCTCGCCCGAACCGTCGATGATCGTCGTGGTCTCCTTCTCGATGCGGATCCGCTTGGCGCGGCCGAGCATCGGCAGGGTGACGTTCTCGAGCTTGATGCCGAGATCCTCGGCGATCATCTGGCCCTGCGTGAGGATCGCGATGTCCTCGAGCATCGCCTTGCGGCGATCGCCGAAGCCCGGCGCCTTCACGGCCGCGACCTTCAGGCCGCCGCGCAGCTTGTTGACCACGAGGGTGGCGAGCGCCTCGCCCTCGATGTCCTCGGCGATGATGACCAGCGGCTTGCCGGTCTGCACCACGGCCTCGAGCACCGGCAGCATCGCCTGGAGCGACGACAGCTTCTTCTCGTGGATGAGGATGTAGGGGTCCTCGAGCTCGGCGACCATCTTCTCCGCGTTCGTGATGAAGTACGGGGACAGGTAGCCGCGGTCGAACTGCATGCCCTCGACGACGTCGAGCTCGGTCTCGGCGGTCTTGGCTTCCTCGACGGTGATGACACCCTCGTTGCCGACCTTCTGCATCGCGTGGGCGATCATCTCGCCGATTTCCTTGTCGCCGTTCGACGAGATCGTGCCGACCTGGGCGACCTCCTCGGACGAGGCGACCTTCTTGGAGCGCGCGATGATGTCCTTGACCGCGGCGGCCGTGGCGAGGTCGATGCCGCGCTTCAGGTCCATCGGGTTCATGCCGGCGGCGACGTACTTGGCGCCTTCGCGGACGATCGCCTGGGCGAGAACGGTCGCGGTGGTGGTGCCGTCACCGGCGATGTCGTTGGTCTTCGAGGCCACTTCGCGCACCATCTGGGCGCCCATGTTCTCGAACTTGTCGGAGAGCTCGATCTCCTTGGCGACGGTGACGCCGTCCTTGGTGATGCGCGGCGCGCCGAAGCTCTTCTCGATCACGACGTTGCGGCCCTTGGGGCCGAGCGTCACCTTGACGGCATCCGCGAGGATGTCGACGCCGCGGAGCATCTTGTCGCGCGCGTCGGAGGAGAAACGAACGTCTTTCGCTGCCATGTGCAGGATTCCTTTTCGTTGGTGGAGAAGCCCCAAGACCCGGGCGGGCCTCGAAGGGCGGTTACGTCAGGTGTCCGAAGACCTCAGGCGACGACGCCCATGATGTCGGATTCCTTCATGATCAGGAGATCCTGACCGTCGATCTTGACCTCGGTGCCCGACCACTTGCCGAACAGGACGCGGTCGCCGGCCTTGACGTCGAGCGCGTTGATGCGGCCGGCCTCGTCGCGGGCGCCCGGGCCGACGGCGACGATCTCGCCTTCCTGCGGCTTCTCCTTGGCGGTGTCGGGGATGATGATGCCGCCCTTGGTCTTCTCTTCGCCTTCGATGCGGCGGACGACGACCCGGTCGTGCAGCGGACGGAACTTCATGAGCTGCCCTCTTGTTTGAATTCGCAAATCGGCGTTGATGCCGCGGAGACCCGCGTCCAACCCTGGCCGTTAGCACTCGTGGAAGATGAGTGCCAAGGCTGCGGGCGAGATAGCGGCGGCCCCTTGGCGAGTCAAGTCTGTCGCACCCCGCGGCGGCCGTCGCGCGCCGGGTTTCTCCCCCTCATCGCAAGCGCCGACGGAATTCCCTTTCATGCTCAGCCTGCACGGCCCCGAGGGCGCGCTCGCGCCGAGCGACACCGGCGGCCGCGCGGCCGTCCCGACCCAGACCGTGTGGATCGACCTCAACGATCCGACCCCCGAGGAGGCCCGGGCGGTGGAGGAGGCCACCGGCATCCGCGTGCCCTCGCGCAAGGCGCTGTCCGAGGTCGAGAGCTCCAGCCGCCTGCGCCGGCTGAAGAACGGCCTGTCGCTCTCGACGCCGATGGTGACCTTCGAGAGCACCGACTCGCTGCTCAAGCCGCTCGGCTTCGTCCTGACGCCGGACCACCTCGTCACCGTGCGCTTCCACGAGCTCCGCGCCTTCACCGAGGTGCGCAAGCGGATCGACGAGGGGGAGGTCGCCAAGACCGGGATCGAGGTCTTCCTGCTGCTGATGGAGGAGCTGGTCGACAGCCTCGCCGATGCGCTCGAGGACATGGGCGCCGAGCTCGACGGCCTCTCGACGCGGATCTTCGACTTCGACGTGCGCGCCCGACCGTCGAAATCCGACGAGAAGGCTCCGCCGCGCCGCCGCGACCTGGCGCTGAAGCGCATCCTGCGGGGCATCGCCCGCCGCGGGAAGGTGCTCGGCAAGATCCGGGCGAGCCTGCTCGGCCTCGAGCGCATCGTGCCCTTCGTCGCTGGAGCCTGCGAGCAGGTGCTGGCCCAGGAGGAGACCGATGCGCGCTTCGAGACGATCCGCCGGGACATCGAATCCCTCGACGAGTTCGAGACCCGGCTCTCGGAGAACGTCCAGTTCCTCCTCGACGCGGCCTTGGGCCTGATCAACATCGAGCAGAACAACGTCTTCCGCGTCCTCACCGTCGTCTCGGTGGTCGGCGTCCCGCCGACGCTGATCGCCTCGATGTACGGGATGAACTTCAAGCACATGCCCGAGCTGGATTGGGCCTACGGCTACCCCTACGCGCTCAGCCTGATCCTCGCGAGCGCGATCATCCCGATCGTGGTGTTCCGTATCAAGGGTTGGTTCTGAGGCGGCGCGTCAGAGGACATCGCGCCGCTCGATCACGGCGAGGATCGTCTCGCGGACGCCGTCGAGGTTTTCGTCGATCTCGGCGTTGGCGATGCGGACGACCTCGAACCCGCATCGTCCGAGCCATTCGGTCCGATCGGCATCGGACGCGATCGCGGCCTGCGATCTATGCGTCGCACCCACGACCTCGACGACGAGCTTCGCCTCGATGCAGGCGAAATCGACGACGTAGCGATCGATCGGCCATTGCCGCCGGAACTTGCGCCCGTTCAGCTGCCGATTGCGGAGGACGCGCCAGAGCCGTGCCTCCGCACCGGTCTCCGCCGCCCGCAAATTCTTCGCACGCTGCGTCGGGTTCGGCATGCCATGACCTTACCTCACACGCCGACGCGACCTCGCGGATGCGCGACGCACTCCCTTTCCCGTTCGGGAGAGGGTTGGGGTGAGGGGACAGGTTCATCCGGAGAAGTCGCAACCCTCACCCTGTCCCTCTCCCGGACGGGAGAGGGGACCCGCGCTTCATCCTATCGGAAGTGTAGATCGTCCTGCCCTTCTCCCCCTGGGAGAAGGGACCCGCGGTTCACCCCACGATCGCTGAGAAGTCTGCGACTTCGCGGGTTGCGGCGCGCAGCGCATTGAGGAGGGCGAGGCGGTTCTCGCGAAGCGCCGCGTCGTCGGCGTTGACGGTGACGTGCTCGAAGAAGGCGTCCACCGGGGCGCGCAGGTGCGAGAGCGCCCGCATCGCGCCGGCAAAATCCTCCTTCGCGACCGCCGCCGAGGCCTCGGCCCGCGCCGTCGCCAAAGCCTCGGCCAGCGCCCGCTCCTCGGGCTGGCCGGCGGCGGCGAGCGCCGCATCGGGCTCGGCATCGTAGGCGCGGCCGTCCTTCTTTTCCTCGATGCGCAGGATGTTCGAGGCGCGCTTCACGCCGGCGAGCAGGTTCCTGCCGTCCTCGGTGTCGAGGAAGGCGCCGAGCGCCTCGACCCGGCGGACCACCATCAGCAGGTCGTCCTGGCCGGGCAGCGCGAAGACCGCATCGATCAGGTCGTGGCGGGCGCCCTTGTCGCGCAGGTAGACCTTGAAGCGATCGGCGAAGAAGGCCAGCAGGTCGGCGACGCGCTGGGCCGACGGGCTTCGGTCGGCCTCGCCTTCGGTCTCGACGATTGCGGAGAAATGGAAGCCGGCCGAGCCGAGATCGTCCTCGCGGATGCTTGCGGGCTCGGCGGAGGCGGCCGGCGCGCCACGGGTTTCCGCGATGGCGAACTGTCGGTTGGCGACGCTCGAAAGCGGCAGCCGCAGGGACCGCTCCAGCGTGGTCCGGATCACCCCCAAAGCCGCCCGCCGCAGCGCGTACGGGTCCTTGCTCCCGGTGGGCTTCTCGTCGATCGCCCAGAAGCCCACCAGCGTGTCGAGCTTGTCGGCGAGCGCCACCGCCACCGAGACCGGATCGGTCGGCACGCGGTCGCTCGGCCCGACCGGCTTGTAGTGCTCCTCGATCGCGGCACAGACGCTCGGGTTCTCGCCCTGGAGCGCGGCGTAGCGGGCGCCCATCAAGCCCTGCAGCTCGGGAAACTCGCCGACCATCTCGGTGACGAGGTCCGCCTTGGCGAGCCGCGCGGCGCGCTCGGCGAGGTCGGCATCGGCGCCGACGAGGGAGGCAAGCTCACGCGCGAGCGCCGCGATGCGCTGCACCCGCTCGCCCTGCGTCCCGAGCTTTTCGTGAAACACGATGGTGTCAAGCTTCGGCAGGCGGTCCGCGAGGCGGATCGCCTTGTCGGTCTCCCAGAAGAACTTCGCGTCCGAGAGCCGGGCGCGGACCACGCGCTCGTTGCCCGCGGTGATCGCGGCGCCGCCGTCCGTGGCGACGAGGTTCGAGACCAGGATGAAGGCCGGCGCCAGCGCGCCGCCGGCGTCGCGCACGACGAAGCATTTCTGGTTGGCGCGGATGGTGGCGCGCACCGCCTCGCCCGGGATGTCGAGGAAGCTTTGGTCGAAGGTGCCCATCAGCACCACCGGCCATTCGACGAGGCCTGCGACCTCCTCCAGCAGGCCCTCGTCCTCCACGAGCTCGAGGCCGCGGGCGAAGGCGAGGTCGCGGGCGTCGTGCAGGATGATGTCCTTGCGGCGATCCGCATCGAGCACGACCTTTGCGCGCTCCAGGCTCCGGACGTAGTCGTCGAAGCGACGGACCTCGATCGCGCCGGGCGCCAGGAAGCGGTGGCCGTAGGTGGTGGTGCCCGACGTGATGCCGCCGACCTCGAACGGCACCAGGTCCGGCGTCTCGGTCTCCGGGCCGAAGGTCGCGACGATCGATTGCAGCGGGCGCACCCAGCGCAGGGCGCCCGCCTGCGCCGAGGCCGCCCCCCAGCGCATGGATTTCGGCCAGGGGAAGCTCTTGATGATCGCCGGCAGGATCTCGGCCAGCACGTCCAGCGTCTCGCGGCCGGGCTTTTCGATCACCGCGAGGTAGAACTCGCCCTTCTTCGGGTCGATAATCGTCCGCGCCTGGTCGAGGCTCGTCAGCCCGGCGCCGCGCAGGAAGCCCTGCACCGCGGCGTCCGGCGCGCCGACCTTCGGTCCGCGCCGCTCCTCGCGCAAAGCCTCGCCGCGCGCGGGCAAGCCGGCGACGTGGAGCGCCAACCGGCGCGGGGTCGCGAAGGCCTTCGCGCCGTCGTAGAGGAAGCCGCGCTCCACAAGCGCGTCGGTGACGAGCTTCTTCAGATCCTCGGCCGCGCGCCGCTGCATGCGGGCCGGGATTTCTTCGGAGCGGAGTTCGAGCAGCAAATCGGGCATGGCCGCGGGAATAGACGCCCGCTCCGCGTCCGTCGAGACGGAGCGTGGGGAGAGGCGCGGGATGCCGCCGCTGATCTGCGCGTCGCGCTCGGGCTAGGGCAGCTTCGCAGAAAGGATCGTCACGAGATCCCAGGTTTGCGCCGTCGTCGAGCGCACGTCGGCGATCAGCCAGCGCCCGTTCTCGCGCACGAGATCGTAGCGCAGGTCCTGCGGCGTGCCGTTGTGGAAGGTCGCCTGCACCTCCGCACGCGCGTCGTCGGATGCGAGCATGGTGAGCTTCAGGGTCTTCTCCCAGTTCACCTCCGTGTCCTGCCCGTTCACGTAGAAGGCGAAATCCAGTCGGCCGACCTCGTTTCCGGCCTCGCGCCGGTCCCGCTCGTAGAGCGAGCGCAGGCCCGCGGCATAGAAGCCGACCGCGCCGATATCGTCCTTGGCGTAGAACGCGCGCACGGTCTCGACCGGGTCGGTGGCGGACTGGGCGAAGGCCGGAGCAGCGCCGAGGGCGAGCAAGGCCAGGGCGGCGAACGCGAACCGGTTCATGCCGCCGCCGGCGCGCCGCCAGCCTCCGTGAGCAGCCAGGCCGCGCCGCAGGCCTTGGCCAGCTCGCGCACCCGCAGGATGTAGCTCTGGCGCTCGGTCACCGAGATCACGCCGCGGGCGTCGAGCAGGTTGAAGACGTGGCTCGCCTTGATGCACTGGTCGTAGGCCGGCTGAACCATGCGGTGGCGCGCGCCCGCGCGCTCGGGCGCGCCGGCGTCGAGGTAGAGGCGGCAGGCCTTCTCGGAATCGGCGAACTGGCGGAACAGCATCGCCGTGTCGGCCGCCTCGAAGTTGTGCTGCGAATACTCCTGCTCGGCCTGCAGGAACACGTCGCCATAGGTGACCTTCTCCGCGCCCGCCCCGCCGTTGAAGTTCAGATCGTAGACGTTCTCCACGCCCTGCACGTACATCGCCAGGCGCTCCAGCCCGTAGGTCAGCTCGCCCGCGACCGGTGCGCATTCGAGGCCGGCGACCTGCTGGAAGTAGGTGAACTGGCTCACCTCCATGCCGTCGCACCAGCATTCCCAGCCGAGACCCCAGGCACCCAGCGTGGGGCTTTCCCAGTCGTCCTCGACGAAGCGGATGTCGTGCAGGGCGAGATCGACGCCGATCGCGGCGAGCGATTCGAGGTAGAGCTCCTGCAGGTTCTCGGGGTTCGGCTTCAGGATGACCTGGAACTGGTAGTAGTGCTGCAGCCGGTTCGGGTTCTCGCCGTAGCGCCCGTCCTTCGGCCGGCGCGAGGGCTGGACGTAGGCGGCCTTCCAAGGCTTCGGGCCGAGCGCGCGCAGCGTCGTCGCCGGGTGGAACGTGCCCGCCCCGACCTCCATGTCGTAGGGCTGCAGGATCACGCAGCCCTTGGCGGCCCAGAAGCGCTGCAGGGTCAGGATCAGGCCCTGGAACGACATTTTCGGGCTGAGATCGGCATCGCTCGGCATGGGCGCTTCTTCGTCGTCGGGCAGGGGAGGCGGCAGCGTTTAAGCGCGGGCGACCGCATTGGGCAACCGCGACGCCGGCGCGGGTCCGGGCGCACACCGATTGCGGCGCAATTTCGGCAGACAAGCGGAACCGTATCGCGACGGCCAAGTTTATTGCCCAACACTGGGATATCGGCCGCCCGCCCCGGCCGAACGCGATGGAACAACAGTCATGCGCAGCCTCGCCAAGAAGAACGTCACCGTCTTCGCGGTCCTCGTCGCCGCCTCGCTCGTCGCGACGCCGCTGGTGATGAGCGCCAGCAGCGCACTGGCAACCGTGGACGACGTCTCGGCGGTGGCCGTGCCGGTCGCGGTGGTGCCGGTCGAGGTGGCGCCCGTCGCCGCGCCGGCCGTCAAGGCCGAGGGCTGCACCCGCAAGGTGCGGGTGGTCTACAGCGGGTACGGCACGCCGGACGCCGCCTGCCTCGCGCGCTGAGCGCGCCGTCGTGTGGCGGCCTTGCGGCCTCCGCGCGACATCGCCTCACAGGCCGTAACGCGCCCAGGCCGCACGCTCCTCGATCGCGGCGATGGCCTCGTCGGCCACGCCGATCCCGCCCGGCGCCCCGCGGCGCAGCAGGCGGGCGACGAACGACCCCTTCGCCTCGGCGATCAACCTCAGGTCGACGCCCTCCCCGAATCGGGCGCGCAGCGTCGAGCGGATGTCGCCGATCGCGTCGACGAGCCCGAGCTCGAGAGCCTGCCGTCCCGTCCAGATCGCCCCCGTGAACAGGTTCTCGCCGGACCTCAACGTCGGGCGACGCGTCGTGACGAGACCGGTGAACAGGTCCTGCACGTCGGCCTGGATGCGCAGCAGGCGCTCGACGTCGGCCGGGTCCTCCGGCCGGAACGGATCGAGCATCGCCTTGGCGTCGCCCTGGGTGTGGACGCGGCGCTCGACGCCGATGCGTGCGAGCAGCTTGTCGAACCCGAAGCCGGCCGAGACGACACCGATCGAGCCGACCACCGAGGTCGGGTCGGCGACGATGGTGTCGGCCGCGCAGGCGATCATGTAGCCGCCCGACGCCGCCACGTCCTCGACGAAGGCGTAGACCGGCAGGTTCTTCTCCACGGCGAGATCTCGGATGCGCCGGTGGATCAGGTGGGATTGCGCCGGCGCGCCGCCCGGCGAGTTGATCACGATCGCCACGGCGACCGCGCCCGGCACCGCGAAGGCACGCTCCAGGCTGCCCGCCACCGTGGCGATCGAAAGGCCCGGGCGCAGCGGCGAGACCGCGCCGATCGCGCCGTTCAGGCGCACCACGGCGACGCGCGGCCGCGTCTTGCGAAAGCGCGCCGGCAGGAGCGCACGCACGAAATCCGGAACGGCGAAGGACATGGAGATCCGATGGTGGGAGAAGGCCCGCGTCGTGGGAGGTGGTCATCGCCGGCCCCGCGGCAAGGCTTGCGGAGCAGGGCGCGTCGTTTCGCGGCCTGCCGATCGAACCGAATCGCGCCGGCCACCGTTTCCGGCGCGGCGGAGCGTTCTCCGCCCGGGCGGGGCCCGACCCCTCGCCCGTCCCACAGGCAAGGAGAGGACGTCTCGATGCGATCCTGGAGATTTCTGATGGTCGTGCTCGCGCTGCTCGGCGGCGCGACGGGCCTGAGCCTCTCGGCGAAGGCCGCCCCGATGACGGTGCCGATCACCGCCGCGCAGAACGATGCCGCGCCGCTGGTGCAGAATGCCCGCTGGCACGGCCGCCGCCATTGGCACCGCCACCATCGCTGGCACCGGCATCACCGCTGGCACCGTCACCATCACTGGCGCCGGCATCATCACCACCACCATCACGGTCATCATCGCCGGCTGCGGTTCTACTGAGGTTTTGCGAGGGGGGCGTCCGGGACGCCCCCCTCTTTTCATGCGTCGCGGATGATTTGCGCCGCATGCACCTTCACGCCGGCCAGGGCCGGCCACGGTGCAGGGCGTCCGCCTCGGCGGTGAAGCCGCCGTCCGCCCCCTGCAGGACGAGCGGCGGATGCAATTCGAGCGCGGCACGGCTTCCCTTGGTCGCGCGCACGAGGATGCGGATCGCCGGACGCTCGGCGCGGGCGTGGACCGGACGGATCGCGACGCCGCCGAACCGGTTGCGCAGGGCTTCGAGGCAAAGCGGCAGGGCGTCGGCCCGGTGGATCAACCCGAGCCGACCGTCCGGTCGAAGCAGGTCGGTGCAGGTCCGGATCCAGCGCTCCAACCCGCCCACAGGGAAGTCGTGGGCGGCGGCCTTGCCCGCGTCCGGCGACGGGCGGTGACGTCCCGCCTCGAAGAACGGCGGGTTGGTGAGCACGATGTCGGCGCAACCCGTTGCGAGGCCGGCGCTGCGGCGATCGGCACCGGAGGCGAGCACGTCGGCCTCGACCACCGTCACCCGAAGGGCCATCGCGTTCAGCTCGGCGTTCCGGCGCGCCAGCGCGGCGATCTCGGGCGCGCGCTCGACCAGCACGATGCGGCTGCCGGGTGCGCGGATGCCGACCGCGAGCCCGACCGCCCCCGTCCCGGCCCCGACGTCGCAGACGACGTCACCCGGCTTCGGCTCGATCCACCGCGCCAGCAGGACCGCGTCGGTTCCGGCTCGATGGCTGCCGCGCGGCGGCTGCAGCAGGCGCAGGGTTCCGCCGAGAAAGTCGACCGGCACCTCGGCCATGATCAGGGCTTCGCATCGCGAAGCTCGTGCGCGAGCCCGGCGTCGCGCAGGAGCCGGCGCGCCTGCGCGGCATGATCGCCGGGCACCAGCAGGCGCCGGGGGAAGGCGCCGATCGAGCCCTCCATCAGGCTCATGTGGTTGTCGGCGACGAGCACCGGGATGTTGGCGCCTTCGAGCAGCGATTGCGCGAAGCCGATCAGGACAATGTCGTTGGTGCGGATCAGCTCGGTCATCACAACCCTGTTCGCGGTGGAGGGCGCTTTCGTCGCGTGCGCGCTGGCGTGCGCCGGCACCATATCCGGTTTCGCGGACGCATGTTGCGGTGCCCTCAAGCGCATGCGAAGGGGTGGCGCATCGCGCGCTGCAGTCGAAATCGGTCTGGAGGCATCGGACCTTGGGTGTCGTCGTTTCCATCGAAGAAGGCCGCCCCGACGCGGAAGCGAGCCTCGCCGACCTCGTGGCCCTGGTGTCGGGCGGCATGGAGCGGGTGAACGCCCAGATCCTGTCGCGCACCGGTTCCGACGTGGCGATGATCCCCGAGGTCGCCAACCACCTGATCGATTCCGGCGGCAAGCGCCTGCGCCCGATCCTCACCCTGGCGAGCGCCGACCTCTGCGGCTATTCCGGCCACGACGGGGACGTGAAGCTCGCTGCCAGCGTCGAGTTCATGCACACCGCGACCCTGCTGCACGACGACGTGGTGGACGGCAGCGACATGCGCCGCGGCCGAGTCGCGGCACGGATCAAGTGGGGCAACGAGGCGAGCGTGCTCGTCGGCGACTTCCTGCTTGGGCAAGCGTTCCGGATGATGGTCGAGGTCGGCTCCCTGCGCGCCCTCGACATCCTCTCGGCCGCCGCCACGGTGATCGCCGAGGGCGAGGTCATGCAGCTCACCGCCGCCAAGAACACCGGCACCTCGGAGGACGCGTACCTCGCGGTGATCCGTGCCAAGACCGCGGAGCTGTTCGCCGCCGCCTGCGAGGTCGGTCCGGTGCTCGCCGGGCGCCCGGTCGCCGAGCAGGAGGCCTGCCGCGCCTACGGCATGAACCTCGGCATCGCCTTTCAGCTCATCGACGACGTGCTCGACTACGGCGGCACCAGCGCAGCGCTCGGCAAGAACGTCGGCGACGATTTTCGCGAAGGCAAGATCACCCTGCCGATCGTGCTCGCCGTCCGCCGCGGCACCGAGGAGGAGCGCGCCTTCTGGCGCCGGACTCTGGAGCAGGGTGCGCTGGAAGACGGCGATCTCGAGACCGCGCACGCGATCCTGCGGCGCCACCACGCCCTCGAGGAGACGGTCGCCCGCGCGCGCGACTACGGCACGCTCGCACGGGATGCGCTCGATCCCTTCCCCGAAAGCCCGATGAAGTCGGCGCTGCTGCAGGTCGTGGATTTCTGCGTTTCGCGCGTCCACTGATCCGCACGCGGCGGCCCTCGAACCACTCCACAGATCCTCTCGACGCTTCCGCCCGTCCGTCAGCGCAGGTAGGTCGCGACCGTCCACCACGTCGGCTGCGTCGAACCGATCGCGCGCGCGGCCCGCGACGCCGAATGACGATCGGCGAAGACCGCGAACACCGTCGCGCCCGAACCCGACATCCGCGCAAGCCGGCAGCCCGCCTGGGTGCGGAGCGCCGCGAGCGCGGTGCCGATCGCCGGCGCCACGGTCAGCGCCGGGGCTTCGAGGTCGTTGCGCGCCGGCCCGATCGCCGCGACCAGAGCCTCGACCCCGGATCCCGGGCCGATCTCAGGATGGGGCACGCCGTTCAAGGCATCGCCGACCCGGAGGCCGAGCGCCTTGAACACCGGTGCCGTCGGCACCGGCACGCCGGGGTTGATCAGCACCGCCGGGAACGGCTGCATCCCGAGCGCCGGGCCGATCTCCTCGCCGGCGCCGCGCATCATGCGGGCCCGCGGATCGAGGCAGACCGGCACGTCGGCCCCGGTGGCCCGCGCGGCGGCGACCACCGCCGGATGGTCGAGGGGCAGGCCGTTCAGCTCCGCGAGCAGGCGCAGCGCCGCGGCCGCATCCGACGACCCTCCGCCGATCCCCGCCGCCACCGGCAGCCGCTTGACGAGATCGAACGCGCCGAGCCTGAGATCGGGCAACGCCTCCGCGAGGTGCCGGGCCGCCCGCACGACGAGGTTGTCGCCGGTCGGGCCGGCCGGTCCCGCGGTGGGGCCGCTCACAGAGAGCGACAGCTCCGGGCCGGGATCCAGCGTCAGCGCATCGCCGACGCCGGCGAACGCCACGAGGCTTTCCAGCACGTGGTAGCCGTCGCCGGGGCGACGACCGAGCACGTGCAGGGTCAGGTTGATCTTCGCCGGGGCGCGGGTGGTGAGCAGGGGCACGGGCTCTCGTCGGGGCGATGACTTGGAGCGGCAGGCCATACGAGGCGGGCGCCAGCGCGGCAACCCGCAGGCGTTCGGCCCGCATTGTCGGCCCGCCGAGGCCGGCCTAGGATCGCACGGTGTCCCGATCCGAATACGCCGATCCGCTGCCGGACGACCTCGCCACGTTGATCGCGGCGATCCGCACCCGCATGCGACCGCGGGCGATCTGGCTGTTCGGGAGCAGGGCCCGCGGCGATCATCGTGCCGACAGCGATTGGGACCTCGTTGTCGCGGTGCCGGACGATGTTTCCGACGATGCGCTCGATCCCATCATCGGGTGGTCGATCGGCCGCGAAGCCGGCATCTCCGCCACGATTCTCGCCGCCCGCGAAAGCGAGCTGGCCGAAAGCTGGGGCGTCCCGAATACCCTGAGCTATGCCCTCGCCCGCGAAGGCCTGAGACTCGATGTCCAAGGGGCGTAGGATCGCGACCTGCCTCGAGCTTGCCCGCGATTGTGCGAAGGATGCTCGCATCCTGCTCAAGGCCGAGTCGCGGAACGCTGCCTACTTGGCGTCGCAGGCCGCCGAGCACCTGATCACAGCCGTCGCCACGGCTGAGGGCATCCACATCGAGCGGAAGGACGCCCACCAGCTCGATACCATCGTTCGGAAGATCCCGGAGGAAAACCCGGATCGCCGGGCGCTCGCAGCGATTACGTTCCTGGAAGCCTACGCGACCAGCTATCGCTACGGGACACCGACAGGGCGTGTTCCGACGACTCCGTCGTCCGACCGCGTCGAGGACGCACTGGCAGTGATCGATGGGCTGATCGTATCCCTCGAAGAGCATTTCACGATCGAAGCCGAAGTCGGCGGGACCGCGTCGAACCCGGTCCCGCGTCGATAAGCCTGCTTCAGCCGCCGCTCTTCTTGTCGGCCGAGCCCGGCGCCTCGCTCGGGGCCGGGGCGCCCTTCGGCAGTTCCGGGTTCTCGGCGTTGTGCGGTGCGGCCACCGGAGCCGGCGGGTTCTCCGCCGTGGCGGTCGGCTTGTCGGTATCGGGCAGGCCGTTCTTCAGCTTCTCGTTGATCTGCACGAGGTCGTCGGGCTCGGGGTTCAGGTCCTTGGCGTGCTGCCACTGGAACTTGCCTTCGAGGCGCCGGCCGGAGCGCCAGTAGGCGTCGCCGAGGTGGTCGTTGATGGTCGGGTCGCCCGGCTTCAGTTCCACGGCCTTCTCGAGCTCGCGCACCGCGTCGTCCCAGCGCCCGAGGCGGAAATAGGCCCAGCCGAGGCTGTCGACGATCATGCCGTCGCGCGGGCTGGCGTCGGCCGCCTGCTTCAGCAGCTTGAAGGCGTCGTCGATGTTGATCTTCTGGTCGACCCAGGAATAGCCGAGATAGTTCAGGACCTGCGCCTTCGCGGCCGGCTGGCTCGCCGGCACGAGCTCCAGGGCCTTCTTCAGGTCGGCCTCGGCCTTCGGCCATTGCTTGGCGCGCTCGTAGGCGGTGCCGCGGAAATAGTAGGTCGTCCAGAAGTTCGCCTGCGGCCGGTCGCCGATGAGCGCGATCGCGCGGCTGTAGGTCTCGGCCGCCTCCTCGTACTTCTTACGCGAGCGCTGCACGTTGCCGAGCGCGGTGATGACGTCGATGTCGTCGGGATGCGCCTTCATCGCGGCGTCGAGGTACTGCAGCGCCTCATCGCCCTTGCCGGCCTGCTCGAGGTTGAGGCCGATCTGGATGTCGGCGTTGAGCTTCAGCGGCGAGGTCGCCGGGATCTGGGCGTAGGCCTCGTTCGCCTTCTCCGGCTGCTTCATCCGGTCGAGGGTGTCGGCGAGCGTCAGGCGCGCCAGCGCATGCTCGGGGGCGAGGTAGAGGGCGAGCCGGAGGTAGACCACCGCCGGCAGCTCGTCGCCCTGCGTCGAGCCGGCCGAGCCGAGCCCGTACAGCACCTCGCCGGCGCCTTCCTGCGCCGTGGTGACGAGGCGGGCGAGCGGCTTGCCGGCCTTCAGCTTGTCGAGGGCGTCGCGCACGATCGGGTGGCGCGGCATCAGCGCGTCGAAGTCGGTATAGGCCTGGATCGCGAGGTCGGTGCGGCCGGCATTGGCCTCGAACCGTGCGTAGGCGTCGACGATGCGCAGGGTGTTCTTGTCGGCGTCGTAGGCCGCCTTGAGGCGGCGCTCCGCCTCGGCCTGGTCGCCGGTGACGCTGGCGATCAGACCGGCATGATAGTCGCGGAAGGTGTTGTAGTAGCGCTCGCCCTTGAGCTTGCTCACGGTCTCGAGGGCGCGCTTGCCGTCGCCGGCACCCGCATAGGCCCAGGCGGTGAGGAGCGTCGCGGTGAGGTCGGCGGCGGCCCCGCGCCCGCTGCGCGAAAAATTCTGGCGGGCGGCGGCCCACTGGCCGGCCTTGATCTGGCGCACGCCGAGCGACAGCTGCGCCAGCCCGTTGGTCGAGTCGCGGTTGACGAGGCGCTCGGCCGCGCGGAACGCGTCGGGCAGGGCGCCGTCGGCGAGCAGCGAGACGAAGGCCCGCTCGAGCAGATCGGTGTTGCGCGGATCGGCCTTCACCGCCTCGCGGTAGAAGCTCGCCGCCGCCGCGGTGTCGCGGGAGGCCCCGGCGATGTAGGCCGAGAGGAAGTTGCCCTCAAGCGACTCCGCCGGCTCGTACTCCGACATCGGGCTGGATTCGCGCGGCTGCATCGCGAACGCTTGCCCGCCGAGCGAGACGCTCGCGGCGAGCGTCAGGGCGAGCACCGTGCGGGTGCGGCGGGGACGGACATCGGTCATGGGCACCGTTCACGGCTCCTGCGGGCGCCTGCCCATCGCGGCCGGGCGGCGCCGAATTCGGCGGGGACACTGGACTCTTCCCGCCATGCCCGCAAGGCGAAAGGATGGCGCGGGCCTGACCGCCGGACGCCGCCGGACCCGCCGCGATTCGATCGTTCCAGGCCCCGACGGACGACCCTTTCGGCTCGCGCGTCCGGTTCCCGCGAAGCGGGTTCGCCGAGCGAATCCGCTCCGCGCGACGTGAATCGCGCGGAGCGGACGAGGCGGATCGATCCGATCACATGTTGGGGTAGTTCGGCCCGCCAGGCCCCTCCGGCGTCACCCAGTTGATGTTCTGGTTGGGGTCCTTGATATCGCAGGTCTTGCAGTGGACGCAGTTCTGCGCGTTGATCTGGTAGCGCACGCCGTCGCCGGCGGCCGCATCCTCGACCCACTCGTAGACGCCCGCCGGGCAGTAGCGCGCGGAGGGCCCGCCGAACACGTCGTGCTCGGAGGTCTTCTGCAGGCCCATGTCCTTGACCTGAAGGTGGGCCGGCTGGTCCTCCTCGTGGTTGGTGTTCGAGAGGTAGACCGAGGACAGCCGGTCGAAGGTGAGCTTGCCGTCGGGCTTCGGGTAGACGATCGGCGTCACCTCGGAGATCGGCTTGGTGCAGGCGTGGTCGGGCTTGCCGTGCTTCAGCGTGCCGAAGATCGAGGCGTTCAGCAGGGTGTTGGACCACATGTCGAGGCCGCCCAAGCCCACGCCCGCGAGCGTGCCGTAGCGCGACCACAGCGGCTTGACGTTGCGGACCGCCTTGAGGTCGGTGCCGATCGCACTGTCGCGCCAGCCGGCATCGTAGGCGGTGAGCTCGTCGCCCTGGCGCCCGGCCTTCAGCGCGGCGGCGATGGCGTCGGCTGCCTGCATCCCAGAGAGCACCGCGTTGTGCGAGCCCTTGATGCGCGGCACGTTCACGAAGCCGGCGGAATCGCCGACGAGGCAGCCGCCGGGGAAGACGAGCTTCGGCACCGATTGCCAGCCGCCTTCCATGATCGCGCGGGCGCCGTAGCCGATGCGCTTGGCGCCCTCGAACACCTCGCGGATCATCGGGTGGGTCTTGAAGCGCTGGAACTCCTCGAACGGCGACAGGGTTGGGTTCTCGTAGTTCAGGTGCGTGACGAAGCCGACCGAGAGCAGGTGGTCGTCGAAGTGGTAGAGCCACGAGCCGCCGCCGGCCTTGTTCGGCAGCGGCCAGCCCATCGAGTGCCGCACCAGGCCCGGCTCGAATTTGCCGGGGGCGAGCTGCCACAGCTCCTTCACGCCGAGCCCGTACTTCTGGTGGTCGCTGTGCCGGTTGAGCTGGAACCGGTCGATCACCGTCTTGGTCAGCGAGCCGCGCGCCCCCTCGCCGAAGATCACGTACTTGCCGCGCAGCTCCATGCCGCGAGTGTAGTCGTCGCGCGGCTCGCCCGACTTGGCGATGCCGAGGTCGCCGGTGGCGACGCCGACGACGACGCCCCGGTCATCGTAGAGCACCTCGGAGGCCGGGAAGCCGGGATAGATCTCGACGCCGAGCGCCTCGGCCTTCGCGCCTAGGTACTTGGTCACGTTCGAGAGCGAGCCGACGAAGTTGCCGTGGTTCGACATGAACTTGGGGAAGAACAGGTTCGGCAGGGTGACGCCGCTGTTCTTGGTCAGGAACAGGAACTCGTCGCGCTCCACCGCGGTCTTCAGCGGCCGCTCGGGATCGTCGCGCCAGTCCGGCACGAGGACGTCGAGGCCCGACGGGTCGATCACGGCGCCCGACAGGATGTGGGCGCCGACCTCGGAGCCCTTCTCCACGACGACCACGTTGACCTCGTCGCCGCTTTCGAGCGCGTGCTGCTTCAGGCGGATGGCGGCGGCGAGCCCGGCCGGCCCCGCGCCGACGACGACCACGTCGAAATCCATGCCCTCGCGTTCGGGATGCGCCATGCCTGTCGTCTCCTGCCGTGTCTCGTTCGTGCGCGCGGACCGTGCGTCTCCGCCGTCCGACCGTTCGATGCGCCGTTGCCGTCGTTCTGAACCCGTTCCAATGTAGGTTGGCAAGCCGCTGCTGGCAGGGGATCGGGCGCGAGAGCGGCCAAGTTGCGCAGCGTCCCGGCCTGACGCCGACCGGAATGCCGCGTTGTCCACAGGCGTGCGAAGCCCCACATGATGCTCATGACCTCGTCGGCGGACGCACAGCGCGACCTGATCGCGTACCTCGATTTCCATGTGGAGAGCGGCGTCGACCTCGCCCTCGACGAGGCGCCGCACGATCGCTTCCGGGAAGCCGACACCCCGGCGCCGACCCTGCGCCGCAGCGCGCCCGTGCGCGAGGCGCAGGTGGACGCGCCGCGCCTGGAACAGCCGGAAGCGCCGCGCCGCGAGCTGCCGCCGCGGGTCGATCCGCCGCCGGCGCCCGAGAAGGCTCCGCCGCGTACCTACGGGCAGTCGGCATCGGCAAAGCCCGAGGATGCGGCGATCGATGCGCGGGCACGGGCGAAGGATGTCGGGACGCTCGAGGAGCTCGAGGCGTTGATGGCGACCTTCGACGCCTGCCCGCTGAAGTTCACCGCCAAGAACCTCGTCTTCGCCGACGGCAATCCGGCCGCGAAGCTGATGTTCATCGGCGAGGCGCCCGGCGCCGACGAGGACCGCATCGGCAAGCCGTTCATGGGCCGCTCGGGCCAGCTGCTCGACCGGATGATGGCGGCGATCGGCCTCGACCGGACCAAGGCCTACGTCGCCAACGTGGTGCCCTGGCGGCCGCCGGGCAACCGCGAGCCGACGATCCAGGAATTGGCCGTGTGCCGGCCGTTCCTGGAGCGCCAGATCGAGCTGGCCAACCCCGACATCATCGTCTGCCTCGGCAGCCCGGCGACGAAGGCGATCACCGGCACCAAGGACGGCATCCTGAAGGCGCGCGGGCGGTTCTACCCCTACGCGATGCCTCACCGCACCGTGCGGGCCCTCGCCACCCTGCACCCGGCCTACCTGCTGCGGCAGCCGATGCAGAAGCGGCTCGCCTGGCGCGATTTCCGGCTGCTGCGCACCGCGCTCGACGGAAAAGCTTGACCGTTCCCTCGGAACCGTCCTTCGACCTGTGTCATTACCCTGCGACTCGCGATAACGGCGTCGTGAGAACGAGTGGCGGTCGAGACCATGCGCTGGGACGATTTTCGGAGTTCGGACAACGTCGAGGATCGTCGCGGCGAGGGCGGCGGTGGCGGGATGGGCTTCCCGGGCGGCGGCGCCGGCGGCCTCGGCATCGGCGCGATCGTCGTCATCCTGATCATCAGCTGGGTCACGGGCATCAACCCGGCGATCCTGATGGGGGGCGCCGAGCAGATCACCCGTGGCGGCGGCAGCCAGCGCGAGGAGCCGGCCGATCCGCAGACCCAGACGCGCCGCAAGACCGCGCCGACCGACGACAGCGGCCGCTTCGCCTCCAAGATCCTCGGCAACACCGAGGACGTATGGAGCCAGATCCTGCCGAACCAGACCGGCAAGCAGTACACCCCGACGACGATGGTGCTCTACACCGGCGGCACCCGCAGCGGCTGCGGCTCGGCCCAGGCCGCGATGGGCCCGTTCTACTGCCCGCTCGACAAGAAGGTCTATCTCGACACGGGCTTCTTCAAGGAGATGGAGCAGAAGTTCGGCGTGAAGGGCGACTTCGCCTACGCCTACGTCATCGCCCACGAGGTCGGCCACCACGTGCAGGACGTCCTCGGCATTCTCGGCAAGGTTCAGGCCCGGCAGCAGCAGGCGTCCTCGAAGCGCGACGCCAACGCGCTTTCCGTGCGGATCGAGCTGATGGCCGACTGCCTTGCCGGCGTCTGGGCCAAGAACTCCAACGACAAGTACAACGCGCTCGAGCAGGGCGACATCGACGAGGCGATGAACGCGGCGAGCGCGATCGGCGACGACAAGCTGCAGAAGCAGAGCCAAGGCTACGCCGTGCCGGATTCGTTCACCCACGGCTCGTCCGAGCAGCGCCAGCGCTGGTTCATGAGCGGCTACAAGAGCGGCCAGACGAAGTCCTGCGACACGTTCCGGACCGCGAACAACTGATCTTGGCTAGCTTGCTCCCTCCTCTGCGGGGGGAGCGATGCGGCTCACGCCGATTCCGAGCGCTCGGGCTGGCACGCACGAGCGCTCTCCGCGCGTCGAACGATGCCGTGACGGCGATGCGGGAGAGAATGGTGGACGGTGCAGGGATCGAACCTGCGACCTTTCCCGTGTGAAGGGAACGCACTACCGCTGTGCTAACCGTCCGTACCGCGCGGCGACACGCCGTCGCCGCGACCGGGGCGACCGGCGCTGGCGCCTTCGATCCCGGGACGAGGGCCTTCTAGGGCGGGGTAGGCGGCGGCGTCAAGCTGCAGAACCGGCGCAACCGCCCACCAATGTCGACGGCCGCGCCGGCTCCGATCGGAAAACCGCCTCGCGACCTACTGGCCGCCGGCGTTGCCGCCGCCGCCGCGGCCCATCTGGGGAACGCCGCGCTCGGGCTGGTCGGCGTTGCCGCCCGCCGCGGAATCCGTCGTGACCGTCGCCGCGCCGGTGCCGGTCGGCGCGACCACGGCGCCGGCCCCGGAGCCGCTGTTCGTGGCGCCACCCGGAACCGCGACGGTGCCCGGCGGCGTGCCCGGCGCGACCTGCTGAGGCGGGTTCGGCTGGCGGATCGGTGCCGGCGCGTTGCTCTGGGCGAAGGCCGGCGTCGCCGCGGCGACGAGGGTGGCGAGGAGGATCGATCGCATCGGAGGGTGATCTCCCTGGATAGTGGACGCCGCGCTGCGCGCAGCCGGTCGAACGACACAGGTCTTCAACCGCGAAACCCGGCGCGCGTTTCCGTCGGTCCTCGCGGGGCGTGCGGCTCCCTCCGTCCGACAGGCTGTGGCCGAGCGGGTCGATTGGGGGTTATGAGCCCAGCATGGCTCCTCTCGTCCGCTTCGCGCCGTCTCCGACCGGCTTCCTTCACATCGGCAATGCGCGCCCGGCGCTGCTGAACGCGCTGTTAGCCCGCGCGCGCGGCGGCCGCTTCCTGCTCCGGCTGGACGACACCGACCGCGAACGCTCGACCGAGGCCTTCGCCGAGGCGATCGAGACCGACCTCGCCTGGCTCGGCATCGTGCCGGATCTACGCGCCCGCCAATCCGATCGGACCGCGATCTACGACGCGGCCGCCGACAGGTTGAAGGCGCTCGGCCGGCTCTATCCCTGCTACGAGACGTCGGAGGAGCTGGAGCGGCGGCGCAAGCGCCAGCTCGGCCGCGGCCTGCCGCCGATCTACGACCGCGCCGCGCTCGCCCTCACCGCCAACGAGCGGGCGGCGATGGAGGCCGAGGGCCGCATCCCGCATTGGCGCTTCAAGCTCGAGCCGCGCGTCGTCGCCTGGGACGACCTCGTCCGCGGCGAGGCCCATGTCGACTGCGCCTCGCTCTCGGACCCGGTGCTGGTGCGGGCCGACGGCAGCTACCTCTACACGCTGCCCTCGGTGGTCGACGACGCCGACCTCGGCGTCACCCACGTGATCCGCGGCGAAGACCACGTCACCAACACCGGCGTTCAGGTGCAGATCTTCGAGGCGCTGGCGGCGACGCTGCCGATCTTCGGCCACCACAACCTGCTGACCACGGCGGACGGGGAGGGGCTTTCCAAGCGCCTCGGCCACCTCTCGCTGCGGTCCTTGCGCGAGGCGGGCTACGAGCCGGCCGCCGTCCGCTCGCTCGCCGTGCTGACCGGATCGGCGGAGGCGGTCCGCGCCGTCGCGACGCTGGACGAGCTCGCCGGCCTCGTCGACCTCGCCCACATCTCGCGGGCGCCGGCCAAGTTCGACCCGCACGAGCTCGACGGGCTCAACGCCCGCATCCTGCACGCGATGCCCTTCGCCGACGCCGCCGAGCGCCTGGACGCGCTCGGCATCCCGGCCGCGGCCGCCGAGCCGCTGTGGCTCGCGGTGCGGGCCAACCTGCACAGGATCGACGAGGTCCGGGACTGGTGGGGGGTGGTGGCCGGGCCGGTGACACCGGTGATCGCAGACGCCGCCGTGACGGCGGCGGCCCTCGACACCCTTCCGCCCGAACCCTACGGACCCGAAACCTGGAAGGCCTGGACGACGACGATCCGCGAGCGGACCGGCGCCAAGGGCAAGGCGCTGTTCATGCCGCTGCGCCTGGCGCTCACGGGGCTGGAGCACGGGCCCGACCTTGCGGGCCTGCTGCCGCTGATCGGCCGGGACCGCACCGGGCGACGGCTCGCCGGAGAGACCGCCTGAGACGCCGCCTCCCGGGCGGATCCTGGAAAAAACGTCGGCCTGCTCTACTCGGCGAGATCGAGGAGATGGCGGCCCTCGCGATCGTCGATCTCGATGATCCACAGGTCGGAATCGAACCGGATCTCCTTGGTCAGGCGCTCCTCCGCATCAAGCGGCGTGCCCTCCGGAACCATCGCCACGAAGCGACGCCCGCCGGTATCCTCGTCCTCGAACAGCGCTTGCGGCGCCGGCCCGTAGAGGTCGGCGCGGCCGTCGAGGCGATCGACCTTGACGAAGATCGCGCCGGCCTCCGCCGCGCCCCGGCGGCGCTGCACCGCGGAGATCCCCTCGACGGCCAGTCGCCGCAGATGGGCCGAAACCCAGAAATCGGAGCGCAGGCGCGGCATGGACCCTCCCGGTGCGGATGCGCGCCGGGCATGCGCCGCGCCGGACCGCGATGCAATCAGGCCGGGGGCAGGGCCGCGCGGGCGGCGAGCTCGCGAAGCGTGCGGCCGGCGGCCTCGCCCTTCACCGGCAGCTTGCGGTCGCGCTCGAACTTCTCGATCGCCGCGCGGGTGGTCGCTCCCATCAGCCCGTCGGCCTTGAGCGGGCCGTAGCCGAGCTTCGACAAGGCCTTCTGCGCCTGCATCACCGCCGGCTGCGGCTTGGGCGGCTCGACGGCACTCTTGGGCGTCACCGAAGCGGTCGTCTCGTCGGATCGGATCAGGTCGGCGATCGGATCGCGGGCGGCGGCCCTAGCGGCCTCTGCTGCCTTGAGAGGCGTGCGCGCCGTCTCGGCCGGCCGGTCGGCATCGGCGACCTTCTCAGGCACCGACCTCGCGGCGGGGTCCTTTCTCGCGGCATCCTTGCTCGCCGCATCCTTGCTCATCGCATCTTGGCGGATCGCGATCTTCGGCAGGATCGGGGCCGGGTGGCGCCCGTTCTGGTAGCCGAGGGCGTTCATCGAGACGACCACCACCGCGCCGAACGCGACCACGCCGCCGAACAGCGCGCCGGGATTGCGCCGGCACATCCGGAACGTCCCGCTGGCGACGGCGCCGACCCGGACGCTCGACCTGCCCAAGGACAAGCGCAACGACGCGCGCGCTGCGAACGACGGCGCGCGCCGCATCCGCCGCGAGGAGATCGACGGCGAGCCCACCAGCGGCGGGTCGTCGGGCGGCATGACGCCGTCCCTGACGCCCGGCGGCAGCGTCGGCCTCGGCGGCAAGTTCTGATCGTCAGGCCGCTTTCGGGCCGCGACCGTAATAGTCGTCGAGCCGGCCGCCATAAGCCGGATCGGCGAAGCCGTCCTCGCCGGCGCCGTGGCTCGGCGCGCCGGCGAGCGTCGCCGGGTCGATGTCCACCACGTAGCCGCCGAGCTCGACGCTGTAGGTCAGCGCCTTCCACGGCAGCGGGTGGTGGTTCTCGCCGAGCCCCAGGAACCCGCCGAAGGCGAGCACCGCGTAGGCGACCTGGCCCGAGACCTTGTCGACCATGAAGTTGTGCACCGCGCCGAGGTGCTTGCCGGCGGCATCGTAGACCGCCGTGCCCTCGACCTTGTTGGAGGCGATCAGCCGGACGGTCTCGTCGATGGCGACGCCCTCGGCCGAGGGGTCGAGCTCCATCGAGCCGGCCTTGCGGATGCTGCGCTCGTTGGGAAGATCTGTCGGCATCGCGATACCCTTTCGCAGGACTGCACGGACCCGGCATCCCGGGCGTTCGCAGGGGAAAGCTCGGACCCGCGATGGGTTCCGCGGGCCCCTTCAGCCTTCCGGGCCGGCTTCCGCCTCAGCGCGCCGCAGGGCGACACGGTTGCGCACGCCGCGGCTCGCGAACAGCATCTCGGTCCCGAAGGCGACCAGCGCCAGGAGCGTGCACAGGATCGCCGTGCCGAACAACGCGAACAGCACGCCGGCCACGGTGGCGTCGCGCAGCGCGCCGACGAACAGCGTCAGGACGGCGCCGCAGGTCGAGACCCCCGAAAGCGCCGCGAGCACCACGGCCGCGTCGAGCAGCAGCGCCCGCAGCCGCAGGCGGTCGAGCCGGTGGCCGAGGCGGCGGCGCTCCGCCTCGCTCGCGCCCGCGAGCAGGCTCGACGCCCGCTCCGCCTGATCCGACACGCGGGCGAGGCGCGCGCCGAAGACGTTGAGCAGGGTCGCCACCCCGGACAGCAGGAACACCGGCGTCAGCGCCACCTGGATGATGTGCGCGATGCCGTCGAGGGTGTTCGGCTCGAGGCTCGACATGGGCAGAGGTTTCCGCGGCGCGAGGAGGAAGGCGGGAGGGCCGTCCTCCGACGCCGCCAACGTCCGGGCGGCCGGACGGTTCGCGAGGATCCGGCGTCCGCTCCGGCCTTCGCGCCCTCAGATCAATCCGCCGCCATGCGGGTGATCGCAAGCATTCGGCTCAGCGGCGATGCCGATGCCGAGCCCGAGGACCACGGCGAACGCGGAGACGAAAGCGAGGGCGAGGGCGGTGCTGACCATGCCCGGATCTGTCCTCCGGTTGGGTGAAGAAAGGGTTTCGCGGCGCGAAAACCGGTGCCGAACCCGCCCGCCGGCGCCACACCCTGTGGATGATGAAGGGAACTGTTCCAGTTTTCCCTTGGAACGGCTGCGCTAGCCCTTAGTTCTTGCTGCTATGCTCACCCCTGCTGCGGGGATGTCACGTTCACGCTCGCAGCGAGAACCGGAGGAACCCCATGGCAACCAAGACGACGGAAAAGGCCGCCCCGAAGGCTGCGAAGGAGACCAAGGACGCCAAGCCCGCGAAGGCTGCAGCCCCCAAGGCGACCAAGGCCGCCGCCGGCGCCAAGCCGAACGCCCTGCAGCAGCCGCTGAAGCCCTCGGCCGATCTCGGCGCCATCGTCGGCACCAGCCCGATCCCGCGCGGCGAGGTCGTCAGCAAGGTCTGGGAATACATCAAGAAGCACAACCTCCAGAACCCGGAGAACAAGCGCGAGATTCTCGCCGACGACAAGCTCAAGAAGGTGTTCGGCAAGGACAAGTGCAGCATGTTCGAAATGAACAAGCACCTCGCCGCCCACCTCAAGGCCTGAGCCGCGCCGGACCCGTCGTCGGGTCGATCCGGAGACGCGGTTCCCGGATCGTCCTGCTTCGACGGTGCGCTCGAACGGGGCGGCGCCACGCCGCCCCGCGCGACCCGATCAGGCGTCAGGCGATGTTGCGCAGGACGCCGCCATCCACCCGAAGCGCCGCGCCGCTGGTCGCGCTCGCCGCCGGGCTGCAGACATAGGCCACCATGTTGGCCACTTCCTCGACGCTGGCCAGCCGTCCGATCAGCGATGTCGGGCGGTGCTCGGCGACGAACTGGCGGCCGAGGGCGTCGAGATCGGCCTCGCCCGATCCGCCGGCCATCTGCTTCATGAAATCGGCGACGCCCTCAGACAGGGTCGGCCCCGGCAGCACGCTGTTGACCGTGACGCCGGTGCCCGAGACCGTCTCGGCGAGCCCGCGCGAGACCGCGAGTTGCGCCGTCTTCGTCATCCCGTAATGGACCATCTCGACCGGGATGTTGATGCCCGACTCGCTGGCGATGAAGACCACGCGGCCCCAGCCCCGCGCCACCATCCCCGGCGCGTAGGCGCGCGACAGCCGCACGCCGCTCATCACGTTGACGTCGAAGAAGCGCTGCCAGTCGCCATCGGGGATGTCGAAGAACGGCTTCGGCTCGAAGATCCCCGTGTTGTTGACCAGGATGTCCACGTCCGGCAGCGCCGCGACAAGCGCGGCGACCCCGTCGGCCGTCGCCACGTCGCCGACCGCCGCGAAGGCCTCGCCGGCCTGGGGCTTCCCGCGCAGGGCCGCGATGGCCGCCTCGACCCGTTCCGCGGTGCGCCCGTTGATGCCGACGCTGGCGCCGAGGTCGAGGAGCGCCTGGGCGATCCCGAAGCCGATGCCGCCGGTGGAGCCGGTGACGAGGGCGCGGCGGCCCTTCAGGTTCATGTCCATTTCGGTCGATCCCTGGTTGCCGCGATGTCTCGCGATGCCGATCAACGCGCCGGTCCGGCCCCGGGTGGCATGCAGCCTATCCGGCTCTGCCCCGCCGCAGAACGCTGGCGCAGCCGCCGAACACGGCGAGCGCCACCGCGGACCACAGCGCCAGCGACACCGCCCGCTCCGGCCCGGCGCCCTGGGTCATCCCGAAGATCACCGCCACCATCGCCGCGCCGAGGGACTGGCCGGTGAGCCGCGCCGTCGACTGCATGCCGCTCGCCCCGCCGCTGCGCTCGCGCGGGGCGGCGGTGATGATGACCTTGTTGTTCGGCGTCTGGAACAGGCCGAAGCCGAGGCCGCTCAGCGTCAGCCGCCAGACGATGTCGAGGGTCGCCGGGTGCGCCGGCAGCAGCGCCATCGCGGCGATGCCCGACGCCATCAGCGCGAGGCCGATGCCGCCGAGCAGCCCCGGCGGGTAGCGGTCGGCGAGCCGCCCGGCGACCGGCGCCATCGCCGCGATCGCGATCGGCCAGGGCGTCATCAGGAAGCCGGTCTGCGTGCCCGAGAGGTGCAGCACGTCCTGGAAATAGAAGGGCAGGGCGATGTAGGCGCTCATCTGCGCCGCGAACGAGGCGATCGAGGTCGCCATCGACAGCGCGAAGGCCGGGATCCGCAGGAGGTCCACCGGCAGCAGCGGAGCCCGCAGGCGCAGCTGGTACAGCACGAACACCGCGCCGACCGCGACGGCGCCCGCGATCTCGGCGAAGGCGATCGCCCGCCCGTCGGCGTCGCCGAGGCGGTCGACGCCGACGATCAGCAGGCCGAAGGTCAGCGCGTTCAGCACCGCGCTCAATGCGTCGAAGCGCGCGCCGCTGCGCGGCGTCGCCGGCAGCGTCCGCGAGGCGACGAGGAAGGCGAGGCCGCCCACCGGCAGGTTGACCAGGAACAGCCACGGCCAGGACGCCACCGAGAGGATCGCGGCGGCGACCGTCGGGCCGGCCGCGGAGGCGACGGCGACGACGAGCGCCACGTTGCCAACGCCGCGGCCGATCATCCGGTGGGGATAGATGAAGCGCACCAGCGCGATGTTGACGCTCATCACGCCGGCGGCGCCGAGCCCCTGCGCCAGGCGCCCGGCGATCAGGAAGCCGAGGCTCGGCGCGAAGGCGCAGGCGAGCGAGGCCGCGACGAACGCCGCCAGCCCGGCGAGGTACACGCGCTTGTAGCCGAGGATGTCGCCGAGGGAGGCGAAGGGCAGGAGCGCCGCCGTCACCGCGATCTGGTAGCCGTTGACCACGAAGATCGCCGCGGCCGGATCGACCGCGAGGTCCTTGGCCATCACCGGCAGCGCCACGTTGACGATCGCCCCGTCGAGCACCGCCATGGTCATGGCGAGCGACACCGCCGCCATCGCCAGCAGGCGCTCGCGCGGGGGAAGCCCGTCGGCCGGCCTCGCGGCGGCCGGGCTCCCGTCGCCGAGGCCGCTTGCCGCCTGCGCTTCCTCCTCCGCCCCGCGGATCGCGCGTCGTCCGGACGATCCGGCCGTCTCGGTCATCGTCGAAAACCTCGTTCTGGGCCGACCCCGGCCGGGCCCGCCGCCGTGGGTTCGCCTGGCGCTTGCGCCCGCACATAGCGGCTTCACGCAGGCTTGAGCAGCGCGCCGGTGACATGGCCGCGGGATCCTTCGCCCGTGCGCCGCTTTTCCGCCTTCGCGACGCGCCATCGCGTCGTCGCCTCGATCCGACGGATGACGCCCCGATGCCGACGATGACGCGGACCACCGCCCTGCTGCTCGCCCTATTGCCGCTGATGCCGATGGCGACGCCGGCGCAGGAGGCACCGCCGCTCGGGATCGGCCTGGAAGGCTTCGCCTACCCGTATCCGGTGCGCTTCCTCGCGCTGTCGCGCGACGGCGAGGCCCAGCGCCTCGCCTACATGGACGTGGCGCCGACCGGCACGGCCAACGGCCGCACGGCGCTGCTGCTGCACGGCCGCAACTTCCCGGCGAGCTACTGGGCGCCGGTCGTCGCGGCGCTGACGGGCGCGGGCTACCGCGTGGTCGCGCCCGACCAGCTCGGCTTCGGCAAGTCCTCGAAGCCCATCGGCCCGTTCACCTTCGACGCGATGGCCGCCGACACCGTCGCGCTGCTCGATCACCTGGCCCTACGCCGGGTCGACGTGGTCGCCCACTCGATGGGCGGGATGCTGGCCGTGCGGTTGGCACGCAACGCCCCCGACCGGGTCAACAGCCTCGTCCTCGAGGCGCCGCTCGGCCTGGAGGATTACCGCTTCAGCGTGCCGCCCGTCGCCAACGACATCCTGCTCAAGCGCGAGGGCGAGCTCACGGCGGCCGCCTACCGCCGGCAGCTGATGACCAGCTACGCGCTCTCGCTGCCGGAATCGGCGATCGAGCCGTTCGTCGAGGTGCGCGAGCGGGTGAAGGGAGCGGGCGAGTATCCGCGCTGGCTGCAATCGTTCGTGAACTCCTACACCATGATCTGGGGCCAGCCGGTGGTGCACGAGATCCCGCTGCTCCCGATGCCGACCCTGTTCGTCATGGGCGGCGCCGACCACAACGCGCCGGGCAAGCCCTACGCCCCGCCGGACCTCGCCGCGAGGATGGGCCGCAACGCCGACAACGCGACGGCGCTGGCCGCGAAGATGCCGAACGGCCGGGCGATCGTGTTCGCGGGCATCGGCCACCTCGTCCACATGGAGGCGACCGACCGCTTCGACGCCGCGATGCTGGAGTTCCTCGACGGGCATTGACCGCCCGGTGTCGCGGCGGAGGCCCGCGAACGGAGGAAGGCCGGGCACGATGCCCGGCCTCGGAGCCGCCCCGGAAAGCCCGGCGGCTCAGGCGGCACGAACGGTGGCGAGGAAGCGGGTGACCTCCGCGCCCAGATGCTCCGACTGACGCGACAGTTCGGACGCCGAGGCCAGCACCTGCGCGGCCGCGGCGCCGGTCTCCTCCGAAGCCTGCGCGACGCCGGCGATGTTGCCGGTGACCTCGCTCGTGCCGGCGGAGGCCTGCGCGACGTTGCGCACGATCTCCTGGGTCGCCGCACCCTGCTCCTCCACCGCCGCCGCGATCGACGCGGCGACCGCGTCGATCTCACGGATGCGCGTCGAGATGGTCCCGATCGCCTGCACCGCCCCTTGCGTCGAGGTCTGGATCTGCGCGATCTGGCTTCCGATCTCGGCGGTGGCGCTGGCCGTCTGGTTGGCAAGCTCCTTCACCTCGGCGGCGACCACCGCGAAGCCGCGCCCGGCCTCGCCGGCGCGCGCCGCCTCGATGGTGGCGTTGAGCGCCAGCAGGTTGGTCTGCCCGGCGATGTTCGAGATCAGCCCCACCACGTCGCCGATCTTGGCGGCCGCCTGGCTCAGTTCGTGAACCAGGCGTCCGGTCTGCTCCGCTTCGGAGACCGCCGTCTGCGCGAGGTCGGCCGAGCCGGAGACCTGCCGCCCGATCTCCTGGACCGACGAGCCGAGCTCTTCCGCCGCCGCCGCCACGGTATTCACGTTGGAGGCCGCCTCCTCGGCGGCGGCCGCCACGGTGGACGATTGGCTGGCCGTCTCCCGGGCGGTCGCGGTCATCGTCTGGGCGGTGGCCTGCAGCTCGGTGGCGGAGGAGGACACCATGCCGACGATGCCGCCGACCGCCCGTTCGAACCCGTCGGCCAGCTCCGTCATGACGCGCTTGCGCTCGGAGGCCGCCGCCGCGTCGGCGATGCCCTTGATCTCCGCCTGCTCGGCGGCCTTCCGGGCAACCATGGCCGTGATGCCTTCGACGGCCCGGCCGACGGAGCCGACCTCGTCGCCGCGGCGCGCCTCGGCGATCTGCGCATCGATCTCGCCGTTTTCCATACGCCGGAGGACGACGACCAGCCGACCCAGCGGACGCGTGATGCCGACGATCGACACCAGGGTCGCGGCGACGAGGCCGACCAGGAGGCCGAGAGCGGCCAGCGCCGTCAGGGTGTAGCGCGTCGCATTCGTCTGATCGGTCAGAACGTCGGACTGATGCTCCATATAGGCGGCAATGTCGTGCGCGAGCCTGCTGCCTTCGTCCGTCATGGTGGCGAAGGTCGGATCGATGGCGCGGTGCACGAGGGCTATGGCGTCCGCGTTCTCGTTCGCGGTCCCGAGCCTGCGCACCTCGGTCACGTCCTTGAGGAACCGGTCGACCCGGGCGTTCTGCGCCTCGACGCGCGCGCCGAAGGCAGGCGCCTGCTCGCGGAGGTCGGCCAGCGCCTGCCGCATGTTGGGCAGCACCGCCTCGAAGCCCGCATTGGCGCTCTTGATCTGGGCCTCGTCGGTCTCGGCGATGATGCGGTAGACCCAGTAGTTGAGCTCGAACATCAGGCCGTTTGCCCGGCGCACGCTCGCGACGCCTTTCGCCTCGTGGACGATCAGGAGGCTGTAGGCGTCGTCGATCGTGGTCATGCGCGCCTGCGCATACCAGACGCACCCACCGACGACGACGGCGATCGATGCGATCACGGCAATGAGCTTCGGCAGGATTTTGATGTTTGAAAGACGGAGCATCGATCTATCCGATCACGTTGGACAGCCGAAGATCGCCCGAGATCGCTTAAATCGCGGTTAACCAATACTTCTGCAGATCTTGAGGCGGGCTTACGAATGCTCACGGGTTCGTGAGAAGATGCACGATCGACGCGATCGATGTCCGCATCGGCTCGATGCCGCCCGGCGCGGTCGACCGATCAGCCGGCTCCGAGGCGGCCCCGCCTGAGCAGGAACACCCCCTGCGCGCCGATCAGGTTCCAGAACCACCACGGCATCGAGAAGCGCATCGGCCGTCCGCGCGCGTCGAGCGCCGCCGCCTTCTCGATGTGGGCGTCGACCGCCCGGCACAGCTCGACGAAGTCGCGCATGGTGCAGTGGTGGATGTTCGGCGTCTCGTACCAGGCTTCCGGCAGGATCTCGGTGATCGGCATCCGCCCGCGGAAGGCGAGCTCGGCCCGCACCCGCCAATGACCGAAGTTCGGGAACGAGATCACCACCTGCCGGCCGATGCGAAGCAGGTGCTCCAGCACGATGCGCGGGTTGCGCGTCGCCTGGATGGTCTGGGACAGGACCACCACGTCGAACGCGTCGTCGGGGTAGTTCTCGAGGTCGGTGTCGGCGTCGCCCTGGATCACCGGCAGGCCGCGGGCGAGGCAGGCGTTCACGCCCTCGCGCGACAGCTCGATGCCGCGTCCGTCGACGCCGCGCCGGTCGCGCAGCAGCGCCAGCAGCGAGCCGTCGCCGCAGCCGATGTCGAGGACGCGCGCGCCGGGCGGCACCAGCCCGAGGACCACGAGGTGGTCGACGCGGGCGCCGCCGGATTCAGGCGTGCGCGGCAGGTCGTCCGCCGCCTCCCAGGGCGTGCCGGAGGCGGCGTCGCCGAAGGACAGGTCCTCGCGCCCGCTCACAGCCCGCGCGCCCGGGCGGCCGCGTCGATGAACCCGCGGGCCGCCGAGAACAGCGTCGGCTCGTCGAGGAGGAACGCGTCGTGGCCCTTGTCGCTCTCGACCTCGACGAAGGCGACCGGGGCCGAGGCTGCGTTCAGCGCGTGTACGATCGCCCGGGAATCGGCCGTGGGGAACAGCCAGTCGGAGGTGAACGAGATCACGCAGAACCGCGTCTTCGTGCCCTTGAAGGCGTTGGCGAGCACGCCGCCGTGGTCGGCGGCGAGGTCGAAGTAGTCCATCGCCCGCGTCAGGTAGAGGTAGGCGTTGGCGTCGAACCGCTCGACGAAGCTCAGGCCCTGGTGGCGCAGGTAGCTCTCGATCTGGAAGTCGGCGTTGAACGAGAAGGTCGGCGCCGAGCCGCCCTGGAAGCGCCGCCCGAACTTCCGGTGCAAGGCCGGCTCGGACAGGTAGGTGATGTGCGCGCCCATCCGCGCGACGCCGAGGCCCTTCGAGGGGCGCGTGCCGGCCTCGAGATAGCGACCGTCGGCCCAGGCGGGGTCGGCCATGATCGCCTGCCGGCCGACCTCGTGAAAGGCGATGTTCTGCGCCGAATGGCGCGCGCCCGTGGCGATCGGCATCGCCGCGAACACGCGCTCAGGGTAGAGCGAGGCCCATTGCAGCACCTGCATCCCGCCCATCGAGCCGCCGATGCACAGGAACAGGTCCGCGATGCCGAGATGGTCGAGCAGCATCGCCTGGGCGCGGACCATGTCGCGGATCGTGACCAGCGGGAAGTCGAGCCCGTAGGCCGAGCCCGTCGCGGGGTCGATCGAGGCCGGGCCGGTCGAGCCCATGCACGAGCCGATCACGTTGGAGCAGACGACGAAGTAGCGGTCGGTGTCGATCGGCTTGCCCGGGCCGACCAGCGTCGTCCACCAGCCGGGCTTGCCGGTGACGGGATGGGGGTGGGCGAAGTGCTGGTCGCCGGTGAGCGCGTGGCAGATCAGCACCGCGTTGGTGCGCGCGGCGTTGAGGGTGCCGGCGGTCTGGTAGGCGACCTGGAACGGCGCGAGCGCGGCGCCCGAATCCATGGTCAGCGGCTGCCCGGCCTCGAACCGCGCGACGAGCCCCGCCGGGTCGCGCGCCTGCGACGGCTCGCGGCTGCGGATCTCGGGCTCCGTCGCGGAGGCGGCCGTGACGGCCGTATCGAGGGGATTGTCCATGAGGCGTCTGGAAACGGCTTCTCGCGCGCCGAAGGGGCCGAAGGAATCGCGAGGCCGCCCGCTTCCCGCGCCCGCCGCTGCACCGGACGTAGTGTGCCCGCCGCCGAGCGTCAACGAAAGGGGCCGCCGGAAGGCCGTTCATCCGCCCTCCGTTGTCGATCGCACGGCCCTGCTGCGCTGGCCCTTCGGCGCGGCGGGCCGTAAACACGCGCGAGCAGCCCCGTCCTCAGCTTGTCGAACCATGCGCTTCCCCAAACGAGCCGCGCCGCCGATGGAAGACCTCGCCGCCCTCCGGGCCGAGATCGATCGGATCGACGCCGAGATGCACGCGCTGCTGATCCAGCGCGGCGGGATCATCGACCGGCTGATCGCGGTGAAGGGCACCTCGGCCTCGGGCTCCGCCTTCCGTCCCGGTCGCGAGGCCGCGATGATGCGGCGCGTCGCCGAGCGCCACCGCGGGCTGCTGCCGCTCGACACCGTCGAGGGGATCTGGCGGGTCATCATCGCGACGTTCACCTACGTCCAGGCGCCGTTCTCGGTGCATGCCGACATCTCCGCCGGCGATCCGGCGATGCGCGACTCCGCCCGCTTCCACTTCGGCTTCACCGTGCCCTACCGGCCCCACCCGACCTGCGCGGCGGTGATCGAGGCGGTGGCGGCCTCGCGCGGCGACCTCGGCATCTTCCGCTTCGACCCGCGCGCCGCCCAGGTGCCCGCGAAGGGGGCGGCGAAGGGAGAGGCCTGGTGGGAGGGCCTGATCGGCGCGGGCCGGCCGAAGGTGATCGCCCGGCTGCCCTTCATCGAGCGGCCGGCCCACCCGGCCGGCACGCCGGTCTTCGTGGTGGCCAAGCCCCTCGACGATCCGGCGGCGGCGCAGCGCGACTGGGTGCTGTGGGCGGTGCGTTGCGGCGCCTGGACGGAGGAGGCCGAGCGCGCCGTGCAGGGGCTCTACGGCGAGGTGGTGGCGCGGGCCAAGCCCAAGGGCGAGGTCGAGCGCCTGCTGCTGGCGGTGCCGGGCGGCGTCGGCACGCGCCAGCTCGCCGAGGCCCTGGATGGGGCGGGCGCGGCGGTATCGAGCCTCGACGAGACCGGCAGCCACGCGGCGCGGTTCCGGGTGTGAGGGCCGCCGGGCGCCCGATCCGGTCGTGCCCCGCTTCATCGCGGCGCGAAATGCTGTAGACGGGCGCCACCCGCGTTTCTTCTGCAGGCTGCGAACACCAATGTCCGCCTCTCCCCGTCTCCGCCCGGTGCCCCGTCCGGGCGTCCTGGCGATCGACCCCTACGTGCCCGGCAAGAGCGGGGCGCCGGGTCACGCCAAGATCCACAAGCTGTCGTCGAACGAGACGCCGCTCGGCCCGAGCCCGGCGGCGATGGCGGCGATGCAGGCGGCCACGGCCAAGCTCGAGAACTATCCCGACGGCACCTCCACGCTGCTGCGGACCGCCATCGCGGCGCGCTACGGCATCGACGCGGGCCGCGTCGTCTGCGGCGCGGGCTCGGACGAGCTGCTCTCGCTGCTCGCCTACGCCTATATCGGCCCCGGTGACGAGGGCGTCTTCTGCGAGCACGGGTTCCTGGTCTACCGCATCGCCATCCTGGCGGCGGGCGGCACCGCCGTGGTCGCTCCCGAGCGCGACCTCACCGCCGACGTCGACGCGATCCTCGCCGCCGTGACCCCGCGGACGAAGATCGTCTACGTCGCCAACCCCAACAACCCGACCGGCACCTACCTGCCGCTGGCCGAGGTGCGGCGCCTGCATGCCGGCCTGCCGGGCGACGTGCTGCTGGTCCTCGACGGCGCCTACGCCGAGTACGTCCAGGCGGACGACTACGCGGCCGGGCTCGAGCTCGCGCGCGACGCCGACAACGTCGTGATGACCCGCACCTTCTCGAAGATCCACGGGCTCGCCGCCCTGCGCGTCGGCTGGATGGTCGGGCCGGCCCACGTGATGGACGCGGTCAACCGCATCCGCGGGCCGTTCAACCTGTCCACCGCCGGCATGGCGGCCGGGGCGGCGGCGCTCGCCGACGAGGCGCACGCCGCGACGGCCGCCGCCCACAACGCCGAATGGCTGCCGCGGATGATCGCGGGCGCCCGCGCGCTCGGCCTGACCGTGACGCCGAGCGTGGCGAACTTCATGCTCGTGCACTTTCCCGACGTGCCCGGCCGCACGGCGGCCGACGCCGACGCCTTCCTGACCGGGCGCGGGGTGATCGTGCGCCGGGTGGCGGCCTACGGGCTGCCGAATGCGCTCCGCGTGACGATCGGCAGCATCGAGAGCAACGAGGCCTTCCTCGGCGCGCTCGGCGCCTTCGTCCGAGGCGACCATGCCTGAGGCCGCGCCGCTCGACTGCCTCGCCATCGTCGGCCTCGGCCTGATCGGCTCGTCGATCGCCCGCGGCGCCCGCCGCTACGGGCTGGCCGAGCGCATCGTCGCGATCGACGCGGACGCCGCCGTCCGCGCGCGGGTGCTCGATCTCGGCATCGCCGACGACGTCACCGGCGATGCCGCCGCGGGCGCGGCGCTGGCCGACCTCGTAATCCTGTGCGTGCCCGTCGGCGCCATCGGCCCGGTCGCCGCCGCGATGGCACCGCACCTGAAGCCGGGTGCCGTCGTCTCGGACGTCGGCTCGGTGAAGGCGTCGGTCGTCGCGGCCGTCACCCCGCACCTGCCCGACGGCATCGTGTTCGTGCCCGGCCATCCGGTGGCCGGCACCGAGTATTCCGGGCCGGATGCCGGGTTCTCGACGCTGTTCTCCGGCCGCTGGTGCATCCTGACCCCGCCGGAGGACGCGCCCGAGGCCGCCGTCGCGCGGGTGCGCGCGCTGTGGCAGGGGCTCGGCGCCGTCGTCGAGACGATGACGCCGGAGCACCACGACCTCGTGCTCGCCATCACCAGCCACGTGCCGCACCTGATCGCCTACAACATCGTCGGCACCGCCGCCGACCTCGAGCAGGTGACGCAGTCCGAGGTGATGAAGTTCTCGGCTGGCGGCTTCCGCGACTTCACCCGCATCGCCTCCTCGGACCCGACGATGTGGCGCGACATCTTCCTGAGCAACCGCGAGGCGGTGCTGGAGATGCTCGGGCGCTTCAGCGAGGACCTCTCGGTGCTGACCCGCGCGATCCGCTACGGCGACGGCGCGGCCCTGCACGACCTGTTCACCCGCACCCGCGCGATCCGCCGGGGCATCGTCGCGCAGGGGCAGGAGACGGCCGAGGCCGATTTCGGCCGCGCGCGCGCGGCCGAGGGCGTTCCCAAGGCGGGGTGACCCGCGATCCCGGTCGCCCGCCTTGCCGCCGGCGCGCCGCCATGCTGGAACGGCCGTCATGACCGTGATGACGCTTGCCGAGACCCGCGACTTCCTCGACCGGGAGTTCCCGCAGATGCAGGCGGGCGGGCGCGCCTACTGCCTGGAGGCCGTCGGCCCGCTGACCGCGCGGATGCGGCTCGACGGCGACGCGCGCTTCCTGCGCCCGGGCGGCACGCTGTCCGGCCCGTCGATGATGGCGCTGGCCGACTATGCGTTCTACGCGGCCATCCTCGCCCAGATCGGCCCGGTGGCGCTCGCGGTGACCACGAGCCTGACCTTCAACTTCCTGCGCAAGCCCGCGGGGCTGGTGCTGATCGCCGACGTGACGCTGCTGAAGCTCGGCCGGCGCCTCGCCGTCGGCGAGGTGCGGATCACGGCGCCGGGCTCGGACGACCTCGTCGCCCAGGCGAACGGCACGTACTCGATCCCGCCGCGGTGAGGGCCTACCGATCCGCGTAGCGGGACCACAGCATGACGCCGAAGCCGACGGCGACCGCCATCAGCGGCGCGACGACGAAGGCCACGATCTGAATGTCGGCCATGGCTGCAGCCTTCCACGAATGATGCGCGCGCACCCGTGGAGGGCGATGCTCGCAAGGAAGAAGATCGCGATGCCTCCCGACAGCGTCAACGCCGACAGGTTGGACCGTCCCGAAACCCCGAAGACGGTCGCAACGAGCGCCGCGACCACGCCCGCGGTGAACAGGCCGCCCGCGGCGGTGTTCAGGTAGGCGGCGGAGAGCTTGATCCGCTCGTTCGGAACGAGGCTTACGCCGCGCTTTCGCGGCCCTCCGCGAGCCGCGCCGCGTAGCGCGCGATCAGGTCGACCTCGAGGTTCAGCCGGTCGCCGGCGCGGCGCTCGCCCCAGGTGGTGACCTCCAGCGTGTGCGGGATCAGCAGGACCGAGAAGGTGTCGCCCTCGACCGCGTTGACGGTCAGCGACGTGCCGTCGAGGCAGACCGAGCCCTTCTTGGCGATGAAGTGGGCGACCCCGGCGGGCGCCCGCAGGGTGAACCGTTCGCTCGCGCCCCAGGCGCCGGCGGTGACGGTCTCGCGGGCGAGGATCTCGGCGACGCCGTCGACGTGGCCGGTGACGAGGTGGCCGCCGAGCTCGTCGCCGATCTTCAGCGAGCGCTCCAGGTTGATTCGGGTGCCGGCCTCCCACCCGCCGACCGTGGTCAGCGCCAGCGTCTCGGCGGCGGCGTCCACCGCGAAGACGCAGCCGCCCTCGGCCGGCTCGATCAACACCGCCGTGAGGCAAGGGCCGGAGCAGGCGATCGAGGCGCCGAGCGCGATCGTGGCCGCATCGTAGGCGGCGCGGATCGTGAGGCGGCGCATCCGTGCATCGCCCGAGACCGAGAGCACCGTTCCGACGTCGCTGACGAGACCCGTGAACATCGCTTAAGCCTCACTCCGTTCGTAGGTCACGGCCCGGTCCGCCCCGAGGTCGAGGGACTGGGCGATCCGGAACCGTCCGCTCTCCAGCGCCTGCCCGAGATGCGGGCCGACCGCCGGCAGGCCGCCCTGCGGACCGCAGGTGCCGGGCCCGGTGATCAGGGTGCAGGAATCCACGAGATCGGCCTCGGTCAGCGCGTCGGCAAGGTGAGGGCCGCCCTCGCTGCAGAGCCGCGTCAATCCGCGCTCGCCGAGCATCGCCAGCGCCGCGTGCAGGTCGACCCGCCCGCGCGCGTCGGCGGCGACGCGCACCACCGCGACGCCGAGCGATTCGAGCATCCGCTTGGCATGGGCCGGGGCGCTCCGCGTCGTCACGACCAGCGTCGGGACGTCGTGGGCGCCGCGCACGAGCACGCTCGACGGCGACAGCCGCAGCTGCGAATCCAGCACCACCCGCAGCGGCGAGCGACCGCCGAGGCCGGGCAGGCGCACGGTGAGCGAAGGGTCGTCGGCGCGCGCCGTGCCGATGCCGATCAGGATCGCGTCGGCATGGGCCCGCCACAGGTGCACCGCGCCGTCGGCGATCGCGCCGGTGATGCGCAGGCGCGCCGTGTCGGAGGCGGCGGCGAACCCGTCCCGCGTCCGGGCGAGCTTGAGGTGGAGGTGGGGCCGCCCGTGGGTGATCCGCGCCACGTGCCCGGCATGGTCGCGCCGGGCCTC
The DNA here is from genome assembly GCF_008040095.1 of Methylobacterium sp. WL6. Taxonomy (NCBI): domain Bacteria; kingdom Pseudomonadati; phylum Pseudomonadota; class Alphaproteobacteria; order Hyphomicrobiales; family Methylobacteriaceae; genus Methylobacterium; species Methylobacterium sp. WL6. The sequence continues at coordinate 47,745 of NZ_VRVH01000013.1, forward strand.
GGTGCCCAGCAGCCCGGTCTCGACCCGGATGCCGGCCGCCCGCAGGAGCGCGTGGCCGCGGCCGGAGACCCGCGTGTCGGGATCCTCCATCGCGCTAACGACCCGCGCGATGCCTGCCGCGACGATCGCGTCGGTGCAGGGCGGCGTGCGGCCGTGATGCGAGCACGGCTCCAGCGTGACGTAGAGGGTCGCGCCCCGGGCCGCCGCGCCGGCATCGGCGAGCGCCAGGGGCTCGCCGATGCCGGC
>NZ_VRVH01000140.1:0-11406 GCF_008040095.1 Methylobacterium sp. WL6
GCCTGAGCGAGCCTGAGCGGATCGCGACGCCGGCCGCGCGCTCGACCTCCGCCGCCGCCGCGATCCGCTCAGGCTCGCTCAGGCCGTAGCTGTCGCCGGCATGCAGCAGCACCCCGCGCAGCACCGCGCCCCCGGCGACGAGGACGCGGCCGATCGCCGTCAGCGTCCCGGCGTCGTCCGGCGCGACCCCCGAGCGGTGCCCGTCGGCGTCGACCTCGATCAGGACGGGCAGGGGCGCGCAGACGGGATCGCGGTTGGCCGCCACCCACGCCGCGACGGCCTCGGCCTGCGCCACGCTGTCGAGGACGATCGCGAGGTCGGCCCCGTATTGCCGGCGGATGCCGCCGACCCGATCGAGCTTCTGCGGCGCGATGCCGACGCCGTAGGTGAGGTCGGTCACGCCGCCCTCGGCGAAGTAGGCGGCCTCGCGCAGCGTCGAGACCATGGCCGGCCCGCGCGGGCCGGTCATCGCGCGGCGCGCCACGTCGAGGGACTTCGCCGTCTTGAGATGGGGCCGGAAGGCGACGCCGAGGCCGGCGAGCCGCGCCCGCATCCGCGCGACGTTGGCGGTCAGGCGCGCCTCGTCGAGGAGCAGGCAGGGGGTGTCGAGGGCGGCGAGCGAATCCGCGGCGACGTCGGTGACGGCCATCGCGACCCCTTTCCGATTCCGGTCCCGGCCTTCTAGGCAGATGCCGGGCGCAGGGCTAGGTGGTCGAGACCGTCGCCCGGCCTCGGAGAACCGCCATGACAGACGCGAACGCCGTCATCCTCCGCGCGTTCGGCGCCCCCGAGGCGATGCGCCTCGAAGCCGTCGACCTGCCCCCGCCCGGACCGGGCGCGGTGCTCCTGCGCCAGACCGCGATCGGCTTCAACTTCATCGACGTCTACCAGCGCAAGGGGGTCTACCCGCTGCCGCTGCCGACCGGGCTCGGCCACGAGGCCGCCGGGCGGATCGAGGCGCTGGGCGAGGGCGTCGCGGGGTTCCTGGTCGGCGACCGGGTCGCCTACATGAACGCGGGGCTCGGCAGCTACGCCGACCGGCGCGTCGTGCCGGCGGACAAGCTGGTGGCGATCCCCGACGCGGTCTCGGACGAGGACGCCGCCGCCCTGCTGTTCAAGGGGATGACCGCGCAGTACCTGCTCCGGCGCACCCACGCGGTCCAGCCGGGCGAGGTGGTGCTGGTCCATGCCGCGGCCGGCGGCGTCGGGCAGATCCTGTGCCGCTGGGCCAAGGCGCTCGGCGCCACCGTGGTCGGCACCGCGGGATCGGCGGAGAAGTGCGCGGTGGCGCGCGAGGCCGGCTGCGACGTGGCGATCGACTATTCGCGAGGGGGCTGGCCCGAGGCACTGCTCGCCGCCACCGGCGGCCGCAAGGCGCGGGTCGTCTACGATTCGGTCGGCCGCGACACCTTCCTGCATTCGCTCGACCTCGCCGCGCCCTTCGGCCTCGTGGTGCTCTACGGCGCCGCCTCCGGGCCGGCGCCGGCGATCGAGCCGGAGCTGCTGAACAAGAAGGGCTGCCTCTTCCTCACCCGCCCGTCGGTGTTTCCGCACAATGCCGACCCCGCGGACCTGCGGGCCAACGCGGCCGAGGTCTTCGCCGCCATCGCCTCGGGGGCGATCGTCGCGCGCATCGGCGCGCGGTTCCCGCTCGCGGAGGCGGTCGCGGCGCACCGCGCGGCGGAGGCACGCGAAACGACGGGATCGATCCTGCTGCTGCCGTGAGGCACGCCGCCCGTCAGGTCGCCCGCACCACCACCTCGACCAGGTTCGGCGCGCCCGACCGGATCCCGTGCTCGATCGCCGCCGCGATGTCGGCCGCCCGGGTCACGCGCCGCGCCGGCACGCCCATCGAGGCGGCCAGCGCGACGAAGTCGATGCGCGGATCGACGAGGTCCATGGCGATGAAGTGGTTGGCGCGCACCGACGCGTAGTGGGATTGCGACTTCATGTAGTTCTTCAGGATGTTGTACTCGGCGTTGTTGATCACCACGAAGGTCACCGGCAGCGCTTCGTGGGCGGCGGTCCACAGCGCCTGGGGCGAGTACATCGCCGCGCCGTCGCCGACGACGCAGACCACCGGCGCGCGGTCGAGGCCGAGCGAGGTGCCGACCGAGGCCGGCATTCCCCAGCCCAGGACGCCGCCGCGCATCGAGGCGTACTGGTGCGTCTTGTCGCTGTGCAGGAAGGTGCGCAGATGCGCCATCGTCGCCGGCGCCTCGTCGACGATGGCGGTGTCGGCGCCGACGGCGCGGGCGATCTCGCGGGCGGCGACCAGCGGCGCGATCACCGGGTCGGCGAAGGCGGCGTCGGCCGCCTCGGTCAGCTTTCCGCGACGGGCCGCGTAGATCCGCGCGGCCGCGATCCGCAGCTCGGCATAGGCGTCGGCCCGCTCCGCGAGGCGCGGCCTCAGGAGCGGCAGCAGCGCGTCGAGGGAGGCGCGTACGTCGCCGACCATCGAGAGGGTGGTCTCGTAGGTGCGCCCGAGGTCGCGCACGTCCGCCGAGAGCTGGAACACCTGCGTGCCGGCCGGCACCGCCGAGCCTTCCGTGTAGAGCACCGTGATCAGCGACTTGCCGCCGAGCGCGAACACCGCGTCGTAGGCGCCGAGGATGCCGGCGATCTCCGTGGCCTTGGTCGGCATGTTCCCGGCCCAGAGCGGATGCGCGGTGGGGAAGGGGATGTGGGCCGGCCAGGACGAGCCGTAGACCGGCGCGCCGAGGAGGTCGGCGAGCGCCACGGCCTGGCCGGAGGCGTCGCTGGCGTCGATCTCGTCGCCGGCGATGACGGCGAGGCGCCCGGGCGCCACCGCGGCGAGGTGGTCGGCGAGCCGCTCGAGCGAGCCCGCCACGGCGCAGCGGTCGATCGTCGAGACGCCGCCGGCGGGCGCGGCGGTCATCGCCTCCATCACGTCCATCGGCAGCGACAGGAAGACCGGGCCCGAGGGCGCGGCCGAGCAGTCGTGGAAGGCGCGCCGCAGCAGGATCGGCAGCTGGTCGGCGTTGGTGACCTCGCGCGCCCACTTCACGGCGGGCGTGGCGAGGCTGACGAGGTCGCCGAACAGCAGCGGATCGGTGATCGCGTGACGCGAATCCTGCTGGCCCGCCGTCACCACCAGCGGCGTGCCCGAGACGTGGGCGTTGATCAGGTTGCCGAAGCCGTGGCCGAGGCCGCCGGCGGTGTGGAGGTTGAGGAAGGCGGGCCGGCGCGCGGCATGCGCGTAGCCGTCGGCCATCGCCACCGCGCTCGCCTCCTGCAGCGCCAGCACGTAGGCGATGTCGGGGGTCTCGGTGAGCGCGTCGATCAGCGGAAGCTCGGTGGTGCCGGGATTGCCGAAGATGTAGCGGACCCCCTCCGAGCGCAGCACCTCGAGCAGCACCATCGCCCCTCGGCGGCTTCCGAGCGCGTCCACCGTCGCAATCGCCATGGCCGTCCTTTCCGTCCCGTCGCGCGGCCGAGGCTACGCCGATGGCCGCACGGGGCAAACGCCCGGCGCGGTCAGAGCGCCAAGTGGGCCGCGACCGCCGAGGCGGCGCGCACCGCTCCCTGCGAGGCGCCCGTCGCGTAGCGGATCGCGTGGCGCGCGACGCGGTTGCGCACCCGGCGGACCGCCCAGGGCAGGGCGGTCTCGGTGGCGAGCGCGCGGGCGTAGAGGCTGGATCGCAGGCTCGCCGCGTCGCAGGCGACCTTGACCGGGTCGGCATAGAACGCGGCGACCTTGTCGGCACCCATGCCGGGCGTCGCGAGCCAGCCCGGCAGGTGGGCGTCGGCCAGTTGCCGCACGTCGGTCAGCACCTTGCCGATCCCGGTCCCGGGAATCGGGCACGCGGTCTGGAACGCGTCGCCGACGAGGACCACCCCGTCGCGGACGTGGCCCTCGGCCCGCATCAGGTCGATCGGGCGCACCTCGACCGAGCCGGCGACGGCGAGGTCCGGGCAATGGGCCGCGAGCCCCGGCATCAGCGCGCGCAGGGCCGCCTCCGGCTCGGCGCGAAACGCCTTCGTCCAGGGGGCGTTCGGCTGCTGGTAGCTGAACAGGTTCGCCCGCATGGTCTCGCCGAGCGGGAACAGCGTCAGGTAGGCGTCGCGCCCGCCGAACCGTTCGGAGAAGTAGGTCATCGCCCGAAACGGGAAGGCGTCGCGCGGCGCCGCCATGTCGAAGCCGACGGCCAGCGAGTGGCGTTCGCCGATCACGCGCCGGACGATCCCGGCCTTGCGGCGCAGCACGTCGCCGAGCCCCGTCGCCAGCACCACGAGGCGGCCGGCGAACCGGCGCCCGTCGCCGAGGGTGACGACCTGCCGCTCCGGGCCGAGATCGAGATCGGCGACCCGGCCGACGGTGAGCAGCCCGGCGGGCAGGTCGGCGCGCAGGGCGTTGATCAGGTCGGGATAGGCGGCGCCGTACTCGGTGTTGCGCTCCCAATGCGCGAGGCTGCCGAAGCGCACGACCCGGACGGTGTCGGTCCTTGTGGTGCACCCGCGGGCGGCGGCGCCGAACCCGAGGGACTCGAACAGCGACATCTGCGCGGAGCCGTACTTCTCGGCGCGGAAATCGTGCGGGTGGACGGTGTGGGTGTCGATCAGCGCGACGCTGCGGCCGTCGCGGGCGAGGCGGCCGGCCAGGCAGGTACCGGCCAGGCCGGCGCCGATCACCACGACATCGAAGCAATCCGTCTGAGCAGGCATGGCGAGCACATCCCTCCGGCAGGGGCGCCTTCGACACGCCCGCACGGTACAGAAGCCGCAACCATCCCGAAAAGAAGAGCCTTGCGTAGTTCTTCCCGATCAACCCTTCGTGACCAGCGAGAAACATGGTGGCGATGTTCTACCGAAGGTAGAGATCGCGTCGCGCTTTCATCACCGACGACATGGTGCGGTCTGTTCAGGCGTCGCGACCGTCGCGCAAGTGCGTCACGAATTCCTGCGCGAAGGTCGGCAAGCCTTCGTAGCTGCGCAGGCACAGGGTCAGGGCGCGCGTCGCCCACGGCTCGACCAGCGGCACGACGGCGATGTCGAGGCCGCGGGCGACCCGCCGGGCCATGCTCTCGGGCACGATGCCGACGCCGACGCGGGCATCGACGAGGCGGCAGACGGCGTCGAACCCGCGCAGCTGCACGCGCAGGCGCATCGGGCGCCCGACGCGCGCCGCCTTGTCGGCGAGAAACCGGGTGAGCGCGCTCGCCCGGTCGAGACCGACGAGGTCGTGCGCCAGCACCTCGGCGAAGGCGACCGCCCCGCGCCCGGCCAGGGCGTGCCCGCGCGCCGCCACCAGCACGAAGCGGTCCTGCCGGAACGGGAAGGTCTCGAGGTCGCCGGTGTCGACCGTGCCCGACAGGATGCCGAGGTCGGCCTGCCCGTCCGCGACGAGGCCGACGATCTCGTCCGAGGTGTGCTCGTCGATCTCGACGCTGACCCCGGGATTCTTCGCGAGGTAGGCGGCCAGAGCATCTGGCAGGAATTCGGTGAGCGCGTTGGTGTTGGCCAGGACCCGGATCTGCCCGACCGTGCCGCCGGAGAAGGCCGAGAGCTCGCCCTGCATCCGTTCGATCGCGGCGATCAGCCCGCGGGCATGCGCCAGCAAGGCCCGCCCGGCCGGGGTCGGCGTGACGCCGAGACGGGTGCGGGTGAGCAGGGCGGCGCCGAGCGAGGTCTCCATTGCCCGGATCCGCGTCGAGGCGGCGGCGAGCGCGAGGTTCGCGCGCGCCGCCCCGTGGGTGATCGAGCCGGCCTCGACCACGTGGCGGAAGAGGGTGAGGTCGGACAGGTCGAAGCGCATCATCGCCGGGCTTCCTTACGCGGGCCGCGAAGCCGCTGCCGGCGCCACCGCGATGCACGAGCGACTGCGAAACGCGCGCTCCCGACGCTCAGCCTTCGCCGATCGCGAAGGCACCATCAAGGAAATCCGTATTGCGAACCGTTCCAATCGGGCCCCTAACCATCGGGCGGATCGAACAGGGTAGGGGCAGGGCGGCATGGGAGGCGGGACGACGATCTGGGCGACCGGCGCGCTGCTCGTGCTCTGCATGGGCCTGTGGGCGACGGCGCTGCTGCCCGAGATCGTCACCGCGCTGCTGTTCTTCGCCCTCGCCATGCTGCTCAAGCTCGGCACGGCGGCGACGGTGTTCTCCGGCTTCGCGGCCTCGGCCTTCTGGCTGGTGATGTCGGGGATGGTGGTCGGCCTCGCGATGACGCGGACCGGCCTCGGCGCACGCCTGGCGCAGGGGCTGAGCGGCCGGCTCTCGGGCTCCTATCCGCGCCTCGTCGCCGGGCTCGTGGGGTTCAGCTTCCTGCTCGCCTTCGTGATGCCGTCGAACCTCGGGCGCATCGCGCTGATGATTCCGGTGACCCTGTCGCTCTGCGACGCGTTCGGGCTGGCGCCCGGGCGGAAGGGCCGGATCGGCGCGGTGATGGCGGTCGGGCTCGCGACCCCGATCCTGTCGGCGGCGATCCTGCCCGCCAACGTGCCGAACCTGGTGATGGCCGGCGCGGCCGAGCGGCTCCAGGGCCTGCACCTCACCTACCTGCCCTATCTCTGGCTGCACGCGCCGGTCCTGGCGCTGGTGAAGGGCGTGCTGCTCGTGGCACTCCTCGTGACGCTGTTCCCCGACCGGCTCGAATCCGGTGCCGCGGCGCTGCCGGCCCTGCCCCCGGCCTCGCCCGCCGAGCGCCGGCTGGCCGCGATCCTCGTCGGCACGCTGGCGCTATGGATGACCGACGGGCTGCACGGCATCGCCCCGGCCTGGGTCGGGCTCTCGGCCGCAGTGATCTGCCTAATGCCGCGGATCGGCGTGCTGCCGGCGGACGCCTTCGCGCAGGTCTCGCTGCGCACCTGCTTCTACATCGCCGCGCTGCTCGGCCTCGTGGCGGTCGTCAACGAGACCGGCTTGGGCGAGCGGCTCGGCCACGCGCTGCTGGCGGTCGCGCCCCTGAGCCCGGGCGCGACCGTGCAGAACTTCGCGGTGCTGACCGGCGTCGCCACGGCGCTCACCCTCGTGGTCACGGCCAACGGCGCGCCCGCGCTCTACACGGCGCTGGCGGGCGAGATGGCGCAGGCCAGCGGCTGGCCTGTGCTCGACGTGGTGATGGTGCAGGTTCTCGGCTACGCGACGCTGTTCTTCCCGTATCAGGCGCCGCCCATCGTGTTCGCGCGCGAGCTCGGCGGCGTGTCGCTGAAGGACGCGACGCGCGCGACCTTCGCCTACGGGGTCGCGACGCTGCTGGTCGCCGCGCCGCTCGACTACCTCTGGTGGCGGCTGATCGGGCGACTGCCATGAGAAGGATACGTGTCGCGAGAACGGCGCCCGCCGTGCCCGGCGGCAGGCGATATCCCGACGAAATCGTCATCTCCGTCCTGCCATGCCGCATTGCGGCGAAACGCTCGGGCCTCTAGCGCTACAGATTAGAGACGGTCCAATTCCAAGATCGACCCGGTTCCGAGAACGACACGAGGCCTCCCGCACGATGGCACCCACCGCACGCCCCACCGTCGCCCAGCCGCTCTCGCCGCATCTCCAGATCTATCGCTGGACCTGGACGATGGCGATGTCGGTGTTCCACCGCGTCACCGGCACGGCGCTCTACGGCGGCACCGCGCTCGTCGCGATCTGGCTCGTGGCGCTCGCCTCCGGCCCGGCGGCCTACGCCTGGGTGGCGTGGTTCTTCGGGTCCTGGATCGGGCGGATCGTGCTGTTCGCCTACACCTGGATCCTGCTGCACCACATGCTGGGCGGCCTGCGGCACTTCGTGTGGGATGCCGGATACGGCTTCGACCGCGACAAGCGCATGGCGCTGGCCCGCGCCACCCTGATCGGCTCAACGACGCTGACCATCGTCGTCTGGGCCGTCGCCCTTCTGGCGCGCTGAGGAGTTCCCGCCATGGCCAAGGCCAAGATCCTTCAGAACCCGCAGGTCTCGATCCGCACGCCCCGCGCCCGCGTCCGCGGCCTCGGCGTCGCCCACCACGGCGTCGGGCATTGGTGGATGCAGCGGCTGACCGCCGCCGCCAACGCGCCCTTGATGCTCGCCTTCGTGGTGATCATCGCGCTGATGGCCGGCCGCTCCTACGCGGAGGCGGTGGCCCTGGTGTCGCACCCCTTCGTCGCGATCGTCCTGATCCTCGCCGTGACCTCGGTCGCGATCCACATGCGTCTCGGGATGCAGGTGATCATCGAGGATTACGTCCACAGCCCGGGGCTGAAGATCGCCGCGGTGTTTGCCAACAACTTCTACGCGGTCGTCGTGGCCGTGGCCTGCCTCTACGCGATCCTGCGCGTGGGGCTCGGCCGCCTCGTCTGACCTGCCACTCGCGATCTTGAAGGAGCCTTCCATGGCCGCCAACGGACAGAACGGGCAGGGACCCGCCTATCCCATCACCGACCACACCTTCGACGTGGTGGTCGTCGGCGCGGGCGGCGCGGGCCTGCGCGCCACCGTCGGCTGCTCCCAGGCGGGCCTGCGCACCGCCTGCATCACCAAGGTGTTCCCGACCCGCTCGCACACGGTGGCGGCGCAGGGCGGCATCTCGGCCTCGCTCGGCAACATGGGCCCGGACGACTGGCGCTGGCACATGTACGACACCGTGAAGGGGTCGGACTGGCTCGGCGACCAGGATGCGATCGAGTATCTCGTGCGCAACGCTCCCGCGGCCGTCTACGAGCTCGAGCACTGGGGCGTGCCGTTCTCGCGCACGGAAGAGGGCAAGATCTACCAACGCCCGTTCGGCGGCATGACCACCGATTACGGCAAGGGCACCGCGCAGCGCACCTGCGCGGCCGCCGACCGCACGGGGCACGCGATGCTCCACACCCTGTACGGGCAGGCGGTGAAGAACCAGACCAACTTCTTCATCGAGTACTTCGCCCTCGACCTGATCATGGACGACGAGGGCCGCTGCCGCGGCGTCATCGCCATGGACCAGGCCACCGGCGAGATCCACCGCTTCCGCGCGCAGATGGTGATCCTCGCCACCGGCGGTTACGGCCGCTCGTACTTCTCGGCGACCTCGGCCCACACCTGCACCGGCGACGGCAATGCCATGGTGCTGCGCGCCGGTCTGCCGCTGCAGGACATGGAGTTCGTGCAGTTCCACCCGACCGGCATCTACGGCGCCGGCTGCCTGATCACCGAGGGCGCCCGCGGCGAGGGCGGCTACCTGACGAATTCCGAGGGCGAGCGCTTCATGGAGCGCTACGCCCCGTCGGCCAAGGATCTCGCCTCGCGCGACGTGGTCTCGCGCTCGATGACCATGGAGATCCGGGCCGGCCGCGGCGTCGGCAAGGGCGGCGACCACATCTTCCTGCACCTCGACCACCTCGACCCGGCGATCCTCCACCAGCGCCTGCCGGGCATCTCGGAATCCGCCAAGATCTTCGCCGGCGTCGACGTCACCAAGGAGCCGATCCCGGTGCTGCCGACGGTGCACTACAACATGGGCGGCATCCCGACGAACTATCACGGCGAGGTGCTGACCTTGCGCGACGGCAACCCCGACACCGTCGTGCCCGGCCTGATGGCGATCGGCGAGGCGGCCTGCGTCTCGGTGCACGGCGCCAACCGCCTCGGCTCGAACTCGCTGATCGACCTCGTGGTGTTCGGCCGCGCCGCCGGCCAGCGCTGCGCCGAGATCGTCGAGCCGAACGGCCGGCCGATGGACCTGGCCAAGGATTCCGCCGACAAGGCGCTGACCCGCCTCGACCGCTTCCGCTACGCCGACGGCTCCACGCCGACCGCGGACCTGCGCCTCGAGATGCAGAAGACGATGCAGAACAACTGCGCCGTGTTCCGCACCGGCGAGGTGCTGGAGGAGGGCAAGGGCCTGATCCACAAGGTGTGGTCGGCATCCGCCGACATCCGCATCACCGACCGCTCGCTCGTTTGGAACACCGACCTGCTCGAGACCCTGGAGTTCGACAACCTGATCGGCCAGGCGGTCGTCACCATGGAATCGGCCGCCAACCGCGAGGAATCGCGCGGGGCGCACGCTCGCGAGGACTTCCCCGACCGCAACGACAAGGAGTGGATGAAGCACACCCTGTCGTGGCTCGACGAGAGTGCCCACCGGGTGAGCATCGATTACCGCCCGGTCCACACCTACACGATGTCGAACGAGATCCAGTACATCGAGCCGAAGGCGCGCGTTTACTAAGCTGCGCGCTTCGGAAAGCCGATCGGCGGGACCGCGTTCCCGATGCGGCTTGCCGATCGTTGCTTCGATCGACTCTAGCGGAAGCCAACGACAGCCATGGCCGAATTCTCCCTCCCCAAGAACTCCCAGATCACCGAGGGCAAGTCCTGGCCCGCGACGACGGGGGCCAAGAACCTCAAGGAGTTCCGCGTCTACCGCTGGAACCCGGACGACGGGAAGAACCCGCGGATCGACACCTATCAGGTCGACCGCGACGATTGCGGGCCGATGGTGCTCGACGCGCTGCTGTGGATCAAGAATAAGGTCGACTCGACGCTGGTGTTCCGCCGCTCCTGCCGCGAAGGCATCTGCGGCTCCTGCGCCATGAACATCGAGGGCCAGAACGCGCTCGCCTGCACCATGGGCATCGACGAGTGCCAGGAGCACGCGAAGGGCCGCAAGACCGCCGCGGTGAAGATCTATCCGCTCCCGCACATGCCGGTGCTGAAGGACCTCGTCCCCGACCTGACGAACTTCTACGCCCAGCACGCCTCGGTCGAGCCCTGGCTCAAGACCGACACCCTGGCTCCCGAGAAGGAGTGGCCGCAGACGCCGGAGGACCGGGCCAAGCTCGACGGGCTGTACGAGTGCATCCTGTGCGCCTGCTGCACCACCTCGTGCCCGAGCTACTGGTGGAACGGCGAGAAGTTCCTCGGCCCGGCGGCGCTGCTGCAGGCCTATCGCTGGCTGATCGACAGCCGAGACGAGAACACCGGCGACCGCCTCGACGCGCTGCACGACCCGTTCAAGCTCTATCGCTGCCACACGATCATGAACTGCGCCAACACCTGCCCGAAGAGCCTGAACCCGGCCAAGGCGATCGCCGAGATCAAGAAGATGATGGTCGAGCGCACGGTGTGATCCGGCGGGGCGGCCGACTGAGGCCGCCCCGCCACACTCGGCCCGAAAAGCCTCGCGCGCGGGCCCTCCGAAGACCGTTCCCCGACCGGCCGCCTTGCGGCCATCGCAATTGCCCCCGACGCAAGGGCTCGCAAGGGGCGCCGCACGTGCGCCGGGGAAGCCGAGACCGATGCCGCGTCAGTACCGTTCGACGATCGCCCTCCTCGCGCTGGCGGCAGGGCTCGGCGCCTGCGCGTCGCAGCGCTTCGACGGACCCCGCGTCCGCGGGCCGGCACAGCAAGCCGCCATCGACAACATCGCCCCGGCGATGCCCTCCGGCGCCGTGACCTCGGCGCCGCTCGCGCCGCCGTCCGGCGCGGCGG
>NZ_VRVH01000141.1:0-11377 GCF_008040095.1 Methylobacterium sp. WL6
CAGCGCCAGCGCCGCGCCGCCGATCGCGAGGCCCATCAGGACGACGCTGCTGAGCTGGTCGACGCCGTCCACGTCCTGGCCGATGCGATGCTCGACGCTGTTGGCGCCGTGGCCCGGCCTGTCGGGACTGTCTGGATAGATGCGCGGGGCCATATCGGTTTCCTCGATGATCCGACGGCAACGCCGCGCTGAAGCGGATCGTTCTGGTCGTAGCCACGAAAAAGCCCGGCGCGGGTTTCTCCGGCCGGGCTGCTCAGACAGTTCCCTGCCGGGATAGGCGGTCTCACCACAGAAGGTTCACTCGCCAAGGATCAATGCTTACTGGCTGCCGCCACTGCCTGCGCTGCCGTTCGGGACAGCTTGCTCTGGCTTTCCGGCATTGCCACCAGCCGCCGAGTCCCTTGTTACCGTTTCCGCACCGGTAGCGCCGCGAGAGACGGACGTGGCGCCGTCATTGCCCGTGGTGTTCGGCTGGTTCTGAATGACCGTGCTGCTCGTACCGGGTTGGCGAGGAGCCTCGGTCTGAGCAAGGACCGGCGCAGCCGCGAACAGTACGACACCGGCAATCAAAAGCTTTTTCATGGGGTACTTTCGGCATGTCGAGGGCAGGCTGCTCTCGCGCGGGTTGCGAATGCAAACGACCTGCAGGTCTTCAAGTTCACCTATGCGGTGCCATCGTCGGGATACTAAGCACAAAAAAGCCCGGCGCAGCGGGGGCTGGCCAGGCAGGTCGCGTCATTTCTGTGAAGCCCCAGAACTTCGGAACGGAACGTATCACGCCAGGCAAACATGGCAATGCGACAAGCGCGCAGAGTCGTGCATCGTGACAACAATCTCGGAGGCCCCTGCGGCTTAGAATTATTCTGAACCGCCGAGAGCGTAACGATCGGGTCGACGCTGTTTTCGGCGCATCGCTAGGAGCGACTCTTTTAGATGAGATAATTCGTAGCCGTCTGCGCCTGTCGCCCTTGTGCCTTAACCCTGTCAGCCCGACGTCGGGTCATAAGAGCATGAGGTGAGCACGATGAAGCAGCCTATCCAAGACACAGTTTAAATCCGTCAAAATCTAGCTGGCGGCTAACGTAGTTCTTGAGGCGCTTATGCCACCTCTCAGCCTAGCAGCTCCCTTTGGGAAACGGTTGGGCCGAAACGGACGTTATCCAAACCGTCAGCGGCGTTTACCTTGGCGCCTATGCTGATAAGATAGCTTGGCGCGAGGCTCACCGCCTTGCCACCATGTCGAGCAGCGCCACGCCAGCCGCCGAGATAACATTGCCGTTGCCGCCCCAGGGCAGGGGCGTGAACGGGATCACCGCCTGCTCGACCGCCTCGACCGGTAGCACTAGCTCAGGCGGCCCCGTCTCTCGGCCACTATCATTATTGCGCAGCCACACGATCTGGCTGCCGTGATGGTCCTCAAGGGCGGCGAGGGCGGGTTCCGCATCCCCGCCGTCCTCGGCATCAGCATCGCCATCCATCCGGTCGAGGATGGAGAGCAGGCTGTCGGCGGTGTCGAGAGCGGCTTGTGCGGCCTCCTCGATCACGCGCCGGGTTTCGGCCAGTGATGGGGGCGCCGGGACGTGCGGTGCCACGGCGCGCGGCCGGAAGGTCAGGACATCACCCATCGATCAGGCCTTGGTCGCAGCGTTGAGTTCGGAAGGCGAGGGGGCACTGACCGACGCCATGTCCGACGGTGTTTGGCTGAGAGGCTGGGCCTGCATGTCGGCGGCATCTTGAACCAACGCCCGCAGGAAGCGGCCGGTCTGGTGGTCACCCATGCACTCCACCCCGAACCGTATCGTCCAAAGCTTGACGCAAAGCCCTTCCGCTGTGCGTGCTGGCAGGGCCGTCATCTGATCGAGCAAATCCCCGACCTTGGCGTGTGCGGTTTCGGCGCGAGCCTCGGCCTCGATCACACCATGCTCGGCGTCATGCGCGACCTGCGCCGCTTGCCATGCGTCCCAGGCCTCAAGGATCTCGTCGGCCCGCGCCTGTGCCTCCAGCCACGGCTGCATCTCCGGCACCTTACCACCGTAGTCGCGCCAGCCATGCTCGCCGGGCCGGGCCTCGCGGAGAACCTGACGTCGCCGAGGTCCGCGCCGCATCCAGTCGATGTCCTCATGCGTGATCGGCAACCCTTCGAGGGCGGAGGGATGGCAGCTCATGCGGCGAAGCCCGAAGGGATAATCGACTTCGCGAAAGACCAGGCAAGCGGATGGCTCGGGGAAGGCCCCGGCGCGGGCCGTCACCTTGCTGCACGCCTCTTCCGCTGCCGCAGCCTCGGTCACTGCAGCCTCGAACTCACGCCCGAGCGCCACGAGAACGGCATCATCCGTAGCCTTGACCGACGTGAGCGGCTTGGCCTCGCCCATCACGCGGGCGGCGGTAGCCCTGAGGGCCGCGGCGCGGTCTCTGAGCGAAGGGCGGTCGGCGCTTCGGCGGAAGGGATTGGACAGCTTGAGAGAGGGCACGCGCGTGCTCCTATGATTTTCGGGATGAAAGGGTGCGCGGCGGGTCGGCCCCGCCGCAGCGGGTGGCGTCAGAGCCGCGGCGAACGGGCGATCAGATCCAGGATGCGGAAGTGGTGGTTGTTGTCCCAGGACTCGTCCAGGGCGCAGCCGTGTTCCTCGTGGTAGGCGAGGGCGTACCGGCACAGGGCCGCGCACCCAGCGGCCGTCCTCGGCACGGTCACGAGAAGCACGTCATCGATATGCGCGAAGAAGGCTTCGCGGGTCTCAGCCTGCTCCGGTGGATCGATGTTGCCGGGAAGCTGGTTGAGGTGCAGGGCGGCGCTACGGGCCGCAGACAGCCGCTTGGTCTCCTCGATCACCTCGAACACCGGGTCCGGCATGGGCTCGACAAGGCGGTTCGTACCGTGAAGGAGATCGCGAGCGATGGACGCGCCGAGCTTCGCTAACCAGCGGTCATGACCTTTCTGGCTCGGCAGGTCGAAGCCGCTGGCCTTGGCCCGGAGCCCCGCTAAGCTCGTGGCACGCTCTCGCACCAACGTCGCCTGCACCTCGTCGCAAGCCTCATCCAATTCGGAGTAGCCAGGGATCTCGTCCATGTCGCGATCGTCTCCGGTGACGAGGGCGAGGATTGCTGCCTCGATCCGTTCGGCATCGCCTGCGGCAGTGACCAACGCAGCGTCCGTCGCAGGCCAGCCGCGGGGCAAGGGAGGCCGCTCGCCCGTATCTGTGGTGAGGTTTCTGGCGATATCGTCAGGCCCCCGCCCCCTGGCGATGTCGCCGCGCCAATCGACCCCGAGGGTGTCCAGAAGGCGCACGGCGCGGTGCAGGACGGGGCCACGGTCTTTCAGGCCGCCGGTCCGGTTGCTGCCGTTGAAGTGCCATTTCTCGCCCGCGTTGAAGCCGACCGAGAAGGCCGTCCCCTTGGGGCCGAGATGGGGGTAGAGTTCGAGGCAGACCCGACGCTGCTCAATTCCGAGCCATGTCGAGTAGCAGACCAGAGCGGTCCGGTCGTTGAGATCGGATCCAGTTTCGGCCTCCGGCTCCGGCCTCGTGCGCCGCAACGCTATACCGGCCTTGGCCTTCGTCACCGCGAACCTCTCACGGAGGGTCGGCTTCGGTTCGGTGCTGGGGTGACGCTTCAAAGGATTGCGCATGTCGGGTTCTCCGAGGGGAAGTCCGTGAGCCATCCGACCCAGGGCGAAGGGCGAGGAGGTTTCAGAGCAGCGAGGCGAAGCCCGTCAGAACGCAGCCGCCGCCGATGATGACGAGGGCGGCCAGCAGCTCGGCGCTGGTGTCCATGAAGCGGAGGGAGCGGACGAAGGCCGTGTCGGGTCGGATCGCGGCGACGGCCTCCCATGGGGCGCACTCGCCGGGCACGGGTTCGTTCGGCAGGGCGAGCGCCGCGTGCTGGCTGTAGCGATCGACGCCCGGCAGGAGGCGGGCCGGGGCAGGCGGCAGGCGCCCCGAGGGAAAGGCGTGCGGGATCGTGACCGGCGGCAGGTTGGTGCCGAGGAACAGCGTCAAGTCAGCGACGCGGGCCTGCGCGATGCCGTAGCCGGGCTGATGGCCGGCGGCGAAGTCGGCGTTCGCATCGACCCAGGCGCGCAGGTGCCCGAGCAGGGCGAGCGCACCGAACCGAGACGCACAGGGCGTCGCCACCAGGGCATCGGTCGCGGCGTCGAGGTCGTCGTTCGTGATGAGAGACGGCGCATCGAGGTAGGCGTGCATCGCGGCGCGGTGGCGCTCGATGGCGGCATGGATCGGATCGGTGGCGGGGTCGAGGGACAGGGTACGGACGTGCGGCATCGGTCGGGCTCCAGAGGGCTCGTGAAGGCAGGCAGGGAAGGCGAAAGGGAGGGCGGTGCCGACTAGGTCGGCCGGGGCGGGAGCACGGCGCCCGGCCGGGCGAACACTTTGCGGAGCCGGCGGCGGGCGGCACGTCGGGCCCCTGCGCTACCAGCACGCTCGCCGCGCGCCGTGTGGTAGGCGGCCAGCGCTCCAGCGGCCTCAGGCGTCGTCGGCGTCAGGGCGTAGAGGTCGAGGCGGGCGACCCGACGCACACGGGCGAGCGAGGCGCGGTAAGCGGCCCACCCGGCCGGCATAGGGCGTCCGGCGGCAGCTAGCTCTACGGCGATGCGGCCCGAGGCAAGGTAGGCGGCATCGGCAGTCTCGGCCCAGCGGATCGCGGGCAGGATGCCGTCAGAGGCCGCGGTAGATATCCGCGAGGCAACGACGACGAGGAAGGCGCCGAGGATGGTGCGGCGGGACAGGTGGCCCGAGGCCACGGAGAGCATCGCCATGGCTACGCCTCCTTCTCAGGCAGGAACATCACGTCCCACTCGGTGCGGGTGATCCCGGTCTTGATGAACTCGCGATCCCACGGGGGCAGGTGACGGAACACCCGCTGGATGGGCTCACCTCCCTGCCAAGCTGCGAGTTGTTCGCAGGTGACGGGGAGGTCGAGCGTGTTGGTCTCGCCCGAGATCATGGATTGGCGCGTGATCCGCATCGCTCGGCCTCAGTGCGTCGAGGGCGCGGCGTCGGCCGGCAGCAGCCGTGCCATCGCTTCGGCGATCGTCGCCATCGCGTCCGATAGGTGCCAGACCTCGATCGCGTAGAGGCAGGCGTTCCCCGCCACCTGCCCATAGGCGTTCAGGCTGGCGAGATAGGCCGTGAGCGCACGCAGGCCGGCGAGCGTTTCGATGGGGCTGAGGGCGAGCCTGGACGTGATCGTGTCGTAGATGTCGGCCGCCTCGCGGAAATTCTCCTTCGAGACCCACCGGCCTTTCCGCTTCCGCTTCTGGTAATAGACCTCGGCCTCGTAGACGTGGAGCGCTTCGCGGTGCATCTCGATCGCGGCGAACACAGGGTCGGCCGACATGGCAGGCGCGACGGTGATGTGAGGGGTAGCGAGCATGGCGGCCCCCCCTCAGTGCGCGCGGTAGGCGCGGGAGGACTTGGCGGCGGCCCAGGCGCCCTTGAGGGCGTAGGACATGCACACGCCCCAGACGTCGCCGGTCACTTCCATGCGGGCCTGAGCCGAGCGGATCGCGGCGCGCATGATGGCCGAGCGGTCGAACGTGCCGTCGCGGTTGACCAGAGGGGCGACGGTGGCGGCAAAGCGCTTGGCGCTCTCGGTCGAGGCGACTACCGCGGCCTTCGCGGTGATGAAGGCGCGGCGGGCATCGGCGGTCAGGCGCGGATCGGCGCTGCGGGCGATGTGCGAGGCGGGAATGAGGTTGGCGTAGCGCATCGGAGCGGACCTCTTGCTCGGCGCCGCTTCCATTTGCTGCGCTGATGAGCTAATATTGCTCACGGCAGAAAAGCCGTCAACACATTTTGCTCACACACGAGCACTTTTTTATCATGAGGCTTGGATGCTGACAGCGGCTCAGATCAGGATGGCGCGCGGGTGCCTCCGATGGTCTGTGAAGGAACTGGCTGAGGCGTCAGGCGTCTCGTCGGCTACGATCAGGCGCATGGAGGAAGGCGAAGGCGTGCCGAACTCCCTCGCCGACAACCTCGGAAAGCTGCAACGCACTCTCGAAGCCGCTGGCCTTGAGTTCATCCCCGAGAACGGGGGAGGGGCTGGCATCCGGTTTCGAGACCGGAAAGACGGCACTCGCGACGAGCACTAGGCCGCCCCTTCAACCTCAATCCTGATAGGACGAGAGACATGCCCCGCAGACGGCTTGCTTGCCATCATGAGGCGGGCCACGCGCTCGTAAGGTGGTACTTCGGATACGACACGGACAAGGCCGTCGTCTTGACGGTCGAGGAGGTGCGAGCCGGCCAGATGGTCGAGAACCGCCGGGGCGTCCTCGTGGCCTGTGAAGGGCTGGTCGATGGCTACGACATCATTGGCTACCCGTTCGGCCCAATGGTCATCAGCAATGCCGAACCCGGCCGGCAAGAGGCGTTCAACCGGAGCCGGGCCATCGCCCGCGACATCGAACTCATCAACTGCTTGGCGGGCTTCTACGCCGAGGCTCACTATCGAAAGGTGTCCGCTACCGCATGCATGTTCATGGGCGGAATGCAGGACATGGAGCACTTCCAGATGGTGCTGGACGCCTGGAACCTGCCCGACCAGGAGAAGGAAGCCGTGTCCCGTTTCGCTGAGGCTCATACCTCCGCTCTGGTGCGCTCTCCGATGGGGTCTGCTGGCATTCGGGCCTTGGCCGACCTCCTGATGGAGCGGGGCGAGGTTGAGGGCGACGAGATCGCAGACACGTTTCGGCGAGCCTATGCCAACCGGAAGTGCGCTTATGGCGCATGGGATACGCATTGGCCGCCGACGCTTGCGCAAATCCGCAATGGCTACATTCCAGAACCACCGGTGCGAGAGGTTCGAGCTGCATGAGCAGCCGTTGACATCCGGTTCCGGGAGCGGAAGGCATGACCGCCTCATCTGAACGCCTGTCTGAAGTCTCCCGCCTTGCCGGCCTCCTCGCCGATCAGGTTCTGGAGGCCCAGACCCTGGGTCGGCTAGTCCTTGACCAGCAAATTCGAGCGCTGCTCGATGCTGCCCTGCTGCTCGGCGACTACAACGTTCCACTTCCGCCACTGCTGACGCAGATCGTCTATGAGATCGACGCGGAGACAGGTCGGATGGCGGAAACGGACGCGGTCGAGCAGGCTGAAGCGAAGAGCATGGCCTGGCTGCTTCGCCCCTTTCAGGGACGGAAAGGGCCTTAGTGGCGCAGGGGCGGAACCATCGTGCCGAAATTAGTTTCCTTCCGGCAATACGATCGGAGGAAACATGACCAAGCTTCCAACCCTTTCAGGCGCTGCCGCCATCCTGATGCTGACGGCCGGCGCGGCCTTCGCAGCCCCCTGTGCGGTGGGGACGACCACCAACAACCAGGGCACGTCGTCTTCGGCCGACAAGAGCTCGATGGCCGACGGCACCTCGACGGCGAAGACGACCCCCGGCGCCAAGGCTGAGACCCCCGGAACGGTCGGTGCCATGAACAACGTCGGCGCCGGCACCAAGCCCGCAGACGGCGAGCAGAAGCCTGCTGAAGGTCAGGTGGTGAAGCCGGGCAGCAACGACTGCTGAGGTCCGTCGCAAACACCGAACCAACGACCCGATGGCCCTGCAGAAACCAGCTTGCAGGGCCATTTCCATTAGCTCCCCTTATTCGCCCCTGCGAACGCATGAGGGGCGGCATCCGGTTCTGGGGACGTAAAAAGTCCAATTTCACTGCTAAGTAAGGCCTTAGCCAAATCCGTCGCCATCGCCCCCCCGCCAGTCATCCAGTAACGCCGATGTGACGAGGTTATCAAAACTGATTTATGATTATCAGAACTTATTAACCTTCGCGCTGCATTTTGAATGCAGCCCTGAGAGTTGATAAACCTATGAACCCTCATCCTAAAGTTGTGGGAACTGCGCCGCCGACGGGTGGCCTTCCGGTCAACGTCGATCCCACATTGGCTGCGATTGCGAGCCTCACTTCCGAGGTCAATCAGATCGCCGGCGACAAGACGCGTCGGATCCAGCAGATCACCGCGCAGGTCAGGATCCTCGCGCTCAACGCGCTCATCGAGGCTGCACGAGCTGGTGAACAAGGACGGGGCTTTTCCGTCGTTGCGCAGGAAGTTCGGTCGATTGGGGCTGAGATCGATGGGGTGGCTCGTGAACTCGAGGCTCACTTGTCGGGGCGGATCGGCATGCTGCAGCAGGCCGTCGAAGGTATGGCGCAGAAGGCTGAGGCCGAGCGCCTAACCGACCTGGCTTTAAACGCCGTCGAACTGATCGACCGGAACCTCTATGAGCGGACCTGCGACGTACGCTGGTGGGCGACCGATGCCGCCGTCGTCGAATGCGCGGCAAGCCCAGGTGAGGCATCCGCTGCCTACGCCTGCGAACGTCTGGGCGTCATCCTGTCAGCCTATACCGTCTACCTCGATCTCTGGCTTTGCGACCGGAACGGCGTCGTCATCGCCAATGGCAGACCCGATCGATACCCGGGTGTGCGCGGTCAAAGCGTATCCGGCGAGCCTTGGTTTCAGAACGCCATCGCGCTGCGCAGTGGTGACGACTACGTCAGCGCGAACGTACGCCGTGAGAACCGCCTTGCTGGGGCTCAGGTCGCCACCTATGCCGCCAGTGTCCGCGAAGGCGGCCGAGCGGATGGGCCGGTGCTTGGCGTGCTCGGCATCCACTTCGATTGGGAGCCCCAAGCCCGTGCAATCGTGGAAGGGGTGCGCGTCGCTCCGGCGGACCGTGCGCGAACCCGTGTCTTGCTCGTCGATGCGAACCGCCGTGTCCTGGCTGCGTCTGACGGTCAGGGTGTCCTCAGTGAAGTGCTGCTACTGGATCCGAAGGGGCAGGCTAGCGGAATTACCAGAGACAGCCAGACAGGCACGGTCACAGCCTTCCACCGGACACCAGGTTACGAGACTTACCTTGGCTTGGGCTGGTACGGCATGATCGTTCAGCGCAAGGTGGAGCGGTAACCGATCCGAGGCACTATGCCGGACCGGGGATCGGCTTGCGCCTCCAGCGGCATTGATACGAGAACAGATTGATCAGGCGCCGGACAGCCAGTGAGCGAACACGGCTTGGCCCTGCCTGCAGTACGGCTTCTCACTAAGGCTCAGGCAGCATCCTACTGCGGCCTCTCGCGCATCGTGTTTCAGCGCGAGTGCGATGTCCGCCCCATTCGCTTCGGGACAGATACCGTTCAGCGGTATGACCGCCGCGATCTTGACCAGTGGATTGACCGCCGAAAGAGCGAGCCGGACGCTCGCTCGTTCAACGAGTGGCTGGACGCCCTAGATACTCGCGTTCCGCCCGGTCGGCCGACGTGATGGCATAGCCATAGCAGGGCTTCAGGTTTTGGGAGGGGAAAGCGCCGTGAGGGGGCTATAGAATGAAGGGTAAGCTGCGTCCGAGCCAGCACTATCGGCTGACGCTGCTGGCGCGCGGACCATGTCGCTATGCCAAGGGGGATCAGGAAATCCCCGGGCTGACGAAGATGGGCTTCATCGAGCCGATCGGGGCCAGTTCCGTGGATGGATCAAGGCAGTGGGCGATCACTAACGCTGGTCTGGTCGCACTGCAGGGTTACGGTTGGGGTGGGACGTGACCGACGACCCCTTCCTGATGGCAATGATCGCCGTGCTTGCCGTCACGATTGCTACGGCAGCCGTCGCCTATTGGACCATGTGGCAGCGCCGGCTACGCTCGGAGGTGATCGCAGCCTCAATGCCAGCTCGGATCTGATCCTCCGCACCAGCCTGCTTGGTCCGGATCGTGACCTTGAGCATGTTTCTCGCTGGCAGACGTGGGATGACATAGGCGATTGCCCGGTCGGTGATCTCGCCGACATCGAACCCGCTGAGCGTCACCTGCCATGTTGGAGCGCTGAAGGTCACGAAGATCGGATGCTCGCTGACGGGCATGCTCATAGACCCGTGATCAGATCGGGGATGGGTCTGCCTCGCACCGGCAACAGGGTAATTCTAGACTACCCGGTCGGTACTTGTGATTTTCTCCTCAGCCTCTCGCTCGCGCCGCCGCTGGTTCAGCGCTTCGATCAGCTTGGGTGTAAGAGCAAGGGCGCGCAGGCTTCGTTGCAAGAGGATGTCCTGCTGGTCGGCGAGTGGCATCCCGTGACAGGGGCGAGGCACGATCGGTTCTGGCATACGGCATAGCTTGCCGCGAACAGCAGGGCGGGGCAAGGCTGCCTTACCTCTCACGCATCGCTCACCATAGGATGCTACTGGACCTGCCTCATGTTCGGCCAAGGCGATGGCGCGTTAACGCGAACCCCTCCCCAACTGGCCGCGGCTCATGCGCCGGTGGCAGGCGGCGGCCTATTGCAGCCTATCCCTGATGACGTTCAGATTGCCGCCATTGCCGTATGGGACCGACACCAGCTTGATTTGAAATCTAATTTAGCTGACTGGGCCAGCGATGGCGGTTGCCACATGGTGTCGTAGGTCTGCGTAGGAACGCTCGAACATGCCGAACACGTTTGGCCTCAACCGCACGCTTGGAGGTGCGATTGGCGTCATCGCGCTGGTGTCGGTCCTCAGCAGCGGGGCGATCTTAGCCACACGCAACCACCTGCAGGATGCGACCGATGCCCTCGCCCGCTCGACACAAGTGGTTCGGGGGCTCGATGCCTTCCGCACCGCCATGCTCAACCAGGAGACCGGCCTACGCGGCTATCTGATCACTGGGCGCGAGAGCAGCCTGGAGCCCTACCGCGCGGGGCGGCCGGCCCTGGACCAGACGATCACACATTTGAGGACCTTGATCGGCAACGATGCCGAGCGTTCGCGTCTGTTTGCCGATGCCGTGACGGCAGCGCGCGCTTGGCAAACCGACATCGGCGAGACCGCGATACGTCAGGCCGCGGATCCGACGACGCGACCGGATGGGGTGCGTATCGAGGCCGAAGGCAGGGGCAAGCAGTTCTTCGACACCCTGCGCAGCAAGCTCAACGCCATCGACAATCTGGAAGAACAGACTCGTGCGGCACAGGCCGCTCGCGTCACGCAGGCCGAGCGTAACGAGAGCCTCGCGCTCTGGGGCGGGACCCTGCTCACGCTCCTGATCTGCATCGGGATCGGGATCGCCATCAACCGCGTGATCGTCCGGCCGCTCGGGCGGGTGATGACCTTTGTCGAGCATGTCAGCGAGGGCGACCTGACAGGTACACTCGGGGAAGGCGGCCACAACGAGATCGGTCGCTTGAAGCGTACCCTTAATGCGATGGTAGCGGGGCTGGCCGACCTCGCTCGCACCAACCGCACCGCCACCTCGGACCTGAACGCGGCGGCGGCCGAGATCCGCGCCTCGGCGCAGGAGCAGGCGGCCTCGGTGGAGGAGCAGTTCGCGGCGGTGCAGGAGACGGCGGCGACGGTGGACGAGATCACCCATTCGGGCG
>NZ_VRVH01000142.1:0-11296 GCF_008040095.1 Methylobacterium sp. WL6
AATATGATCACACTATTGATTGTCCTCCGTTAAATAACCCAATGTTTAATTGGAGTAAAATTGGCATTGAAGGAATAAAAAGTGGAAATAAAAATTTAAACACGATCGACAACATTATGCAATATAATGGACACCTAGGCAGGAGTGATATGATCCTTAAGTGCGACATTGAGGGCAGTGAATGGGAAATGCTTGAGCATATGAATGTAGAGAATCTTGCCTGCTTCAAACAAATAGTAATAGAATTGCACTTTTTCGATAAAATCGACGATGCGAACTTCTATGAGACAGTTTACAAGGCGGTGAGTAATTTGACAGAGGTTCATAAGGTCATACATGTGCACGCAAATAACTTTGGCGCCTATAATATTGTCGGTGGCGTGCCAGTGCCATCTGTTATTGAGCTAACTCTATTTCGGGAAGAAGAAGGAAGAATTATGGTTCCTAGTGGCGAATTATTTCCGAACTATCTTGATATGCCCTGCAATAAGGATGAGGCCGACTACTATCTAGGTACTTTTACTTTTTTTTGAATATTGATTCGCCTACGAAACACCTTAACGCCTTGGATCAATTTAATCTGTGTTCTACAGCATAGTATTGGTAATGTGTAGTGAGTGATGCGAGTCTAACATTTGGAGCCCGTGCTTTGCTACCTAAGTGGTGCGATCCGGGTCATCGGTCCACGCGAAAGGCTTCGGGTCGCCTTGGTCTCGACATTGAAACATTTGATGGCCTCCTGCACCTCGATCAGCTATCCGAACAAGCTGCTGCGGATCCAGCGTTTTGCGAGCTTAGCGAAGAAGTCTTCGACGGCGTTGTCTCAGTGTCTGTTCGGCAACAAGTTGTGTGATTTGAGTAGGTTGTGATTCAAGCGAGGGCTTGAAAGGGCCCTTGCTGGTGTGGACGACCGAGAACCGAGCTCGTTATGACCGGAGCGCCTTGCGCTACGCGAGCGACCTGACGAACGCGGAATGGGGGCTGATCGCGCCGTTGATCCCGCCGGCCAAACGGGGCGGGAACAAGCGCACGATTGAGATGCGAGCCGTGGTAGACGCCTTGATGTACGTGCTGAGCACGGGCTGTCAGTGGCGGGCCCTGCCCACGGATATGCCGGCCCGCAGCACAGTCTACGGCTATTTCGACCTGTGGGACTACGATGGCACGTTGATGCGCATCCATCACGCGCTGTTCGCGCAGCGCCGGGAGCAGGCGGGACGCGAGGCGAGCCCGATTGCGGCGATCATCGACAGCCAGAGCGTCAAGGGCGCGGAAAAAGGGGGGCGTCGATCGATCAGCCCGGCTTCGACGCGGGCAAGAAGATCAAAGGGAAGAAGCGCCACATCCTCGTCGACATCTAGGGTCTGCTGATGCACGCCCTGGTGCATTCGGCCGGCGTGCAGGATCGCGACGGACGGGGCTGGGTGATGGCGACCCTGTTCGGGCTTTATCCGTTCCTGCTCAAGCTCTACGCCGACGGCGGCTATCAGGGCCCCCGCTTCCAGGCCGGCCTCCGCCGCGCTTGCCGACAAGTGGATGTCGAGATCGTCAAGCGATCCGATCAGGCCAGTGCCGTCACGGCGAAGGGCTTCACCGTCCTACCCAAACGCTGGATCGTCGAGCGAACCTTCGCTTGGCTGAACCGCTGCCGCCGCCTCGCCAAGGACTGGGAATGCCACAGCCGAAAGGCCCTGGCCTTCCTCCACTGGGCATCCGTCCGCCTCATGATCCGAAAGCTCTGCCAGACCGCACAATGATCCCGGACAGATTCTCAGGGTGCGCATCCGGCGTAGGCCGCCTTGCTCCGAAGACTGCTGGCGTCCAGCTTTTCGGTCTTCTGATCAAGCATCGGTGCCGACATCAACGCCAGCAAATCGGCGCGCGAGGGGCTGACACTGATCCGAATCTATGTGGCTCTACGCGGGTTCGGCTACGAGGGCGGCTACAATGCCGTTCGGCGCTATGCCAAAACCTGGAAGCGCGAGAGCGCCTCGGTAACGGCGCAGGCCTTCGTGCCGCTGTCGTTCGCCCCGGGCGAGGCCTACCAATTCGACTGGAGCCACGCGATCGTGCTGATCGGCGGCACGCCCGTCCACGGTCAAGGTCGCCCACGTCCGGCTCTGCCACTCGCCCATGCTGTTCGTGCGGGCCTATCAGCGCGATAGCCAGGAGATGGTGTTCGACGCCCACAACCGGGCGTTCGCGTTCTTCCAAGGCACCTGCCAGCGCGGCATCTACGCCAACATGCAGAACGCGGTGGAGACGATCTGAACCGCGCCGGTTTTTCCGGAGGGGATTTGGTTTGGATCATGCGGCCAAGGCTTGCGCCTCGGTTTGGGCATAGTAGCGCGCTTTGGCTTCAGCGGGAGGGATATTCCCGATCGGTTCGAGCAGGCGGCGGGTGCTGAACCAGTCGACCCATTCGAGGGTGGCGAACTCGACGGCCTCGAATGAGCGCCACGGGCCGCGCCGGTGGATCACCTCGGTCTTAAACAGACCGATGATCGTCTCGGCGAGAGCATTATCGTACGGGTCGCCGACGCTGCCGACGGAGGGTTCGATACCTGCCTCGGCGAGACGCTCGGTGTAGCGGATGCCGACGTATTGCGACCCGCCGTCGGAATGGCAGACGAGACCGCCGCTGGCGAAGGGGCGGCGCTTGTGCAGGGCCTGCTCCAGAGCATCGAGCACGAAGTCCGCCCGGGCCGAGCGCGATACGCGCCAGCCGACGATCCGGCGGGCAAAAGCGTAGACGACGAAGGCCGCGTAGACGAAGCCGCTCCAGGTCGCGACGTAGGTGAAGTCGGCGACCCACAGCCTGTTCGGGTGGGCGGCCTTGAACTGGCGGTTGACCCGGTCGAGCGGGCAGAGGGCCCCCGGATCAGGGATCGTCGTGCGGACTGTTTTGCCCCGCACGACGCCCTGCAGACCCATCGCTCGCATCAGCCGTGCGACAGTGCAACGAGCCGCCGTGATCCCCTCACGGGCGAGCTGCCGCCAGATCTTGCGCACGCCGTAGACGCAGAAGTTCGCCTCGTACACGCGCCGGATCTCGGCCATCAGCACCGCATCCTGCTTGGCTCGGGCCGGCAGTCTTCCGGGATCGACCCGCCGCGCGGCATGGGCGTGATACGTCGACGGGGCGATCGGCAGCACGCGGCAGATCGGCTCGACCCCGTAGGCCCCACGGTGATCGTCGATGAAGGCGATCATCGCTTGAACGGACGGTCGAGCTCCGCCTGGGCAAAATACGCCGATGCTTTTCTCAGAATCTCGTTGGCCTGCCGGAGTTCACAAACCTCCCGCTCCAGCGCCTTGATCCGCTCGCGCTCGTCCGTCGTCGAGCCCGCTCGTTGGCCCTGGTCCCGCTCGGCTTGGCGTACCCAATTCCGCAGCGTCTCGCCCGAGCAGCCGATCTTCGCAGCGATCGAGCGGATCGCAGCGTATTGAGAGTCGTGCTCGCCCTGATGCTCCAACACCATCCGCACAGCGCGTTCACCGACCTAGAACGGCATTCGATCAGGTTGGATCATAGGCGTCGTATCCTGCGGCGGCGAGGTAGCTCCGGCATTCGTCTGGTTTGAAGGCAGCGAAGGCGTTTCGGATGGCGTTTCAGAGGTCGGCAACGGTGCGCTTTGCAGCCGATCGGAGCATGTCCTTGAGCTTGGCGAAGGCCATCTCGATCGGGTCGAGATCGGCTGTAGGTCGGCAGGTAGAGGAGCCGAGCGCCGGCGGCCTCCACGGCCTCGCGCACGCCCTTGACCTTGTGGGCCGGGAGGTTGTCGAGGATGACGGTGTCGCCCTGCCGCAGCACAGGGGCCAGCGTTTCGATGACGTAGGCACGGAAGCGTTCGCCGTTCGTAGCCCCGTCGAGAAGTGCGGTCGCGATCAGACCGTTGGTGCGCAGGGCAGCCGTGACAGTCGTGGTCTTCCAATGTCCGAACGGCGCGGCGACCCAGCAACGCTCGCCGCGCGGGGCGCGTCCGTAGCGCCGGACCATGCTGGTGTTGGCCGCGGTCTCGTCCAGGAACACGAGGGCGTCTGGGTCGAGGTCGAGTTGCCCCTCGAACCACGCCTCGCGGGCGGCCTTCACGTCCTCCCGATCCTGCTCGGTCGCGTGGCCGGTGTTTTTTTTCGTGTGGTGCCGTGACGCTTGAAGAAGCGTGACAGGCTGCTCACCCCGACCCGCAGGCCGCGCTTCGCCAGCTTCTCCTGTAACTCCGGAAGGAAGATCTCGGGCTTGGCCTCGTAGGTCGAAACGATCAGGTCGGCCTGCGCTTCGATCGTCTGCGAGCGCTGATCCCCGCCCATCGGTTTGGGTGCGATCCGCCCTTCTTGCGCGAAGCCCTCGTACCAGCGGATCGCGCTGGTCGGGCTTACCCGAACCGCTTGGCCGCCTGACGGCGAGACGCGCCTTCCTCAATGGCGGCCACGACACGCTCGCGCAGATCGACGGATAGGGCAGATGGCATGCGGCTCTCCTGCGAAAGCCACGCAGGGAATCACATCAAACCCCGACCGGTAAACCCCGGTGATTCAGCCCGGTCGGATGCCGCTCTAAGCTCGACTTTGGCCACTCATGCGGCGTGGTAGAGGGCATAGGCCCAGGGCGCTGGCAAACGGAAGCGGGGTTTTGTTCGGGCGCGTCGGCGCGGTGATGTTGCCAAAGTCCGCTCGCGCCAGATCGCATAGCGCACGGCGGCCAGAGCATCGGCGAAGGTCGGGCGCGGTTTGGGGTACCACGCGGCGGCCGCGATCCGTTGCCGTTGGCGGACTGGGAGCCGTGCAGCCAGCAGCGTGACGATCGAGAACAGGGCGGGCAGGCAGGGCGTGGTGCGGGCGATGGCCTTGTCCGACCACTGCCGCTGCGTCTCGACACCGAGATGGGCGCGCGCTTCCTGGAAGGTGACCTCAACGGTCCAGCGCCGCACGAACCACCCCACGATCTGCGCGGGCTCGCGCACCGGTTCGGTGCAGAGCAGGGCCTGCGGTGCAAAGCGGCTCTCGGGATCGCGCACCAGCACCCATCGGATCGGCACGACCGGCAGACCGCCGTGCCGCCACACGGCGGTCCCGGAGGCGATCTCAAGGGTGCGCTCGCCCGCCCCGTACCAGCCGGGCACCACGACCGCGTGCCAGCGCGTGTCCTTGGCCGCGAGGATCGCGGCGAGCGTCGGCAGCCGCGCGCCTTTGGTCCGCGGGCGTCCAATCGTGCCGGGCGGCCGAGGTGGGGCCGGCTCGTAGAGAGCAGCATCCAGCCGCAGGCGGGTGATCGCCGTGATGCGAGCGCGGCGCATCGCGTCGAGGAACAGCAAGGCCGAGAAGCCGCTGTCGCCCACCACAACGAGGTCGCGTGCGCGCAGCCAGCGGCGAGCCGGGAGAGCGAGTTGGCGTCCGACGTCGAGCAGAGGCTTGTGCCGACGGCCCCGTTAGCGACAGGCGCGCTCTGACGGCACCAACGCGGTTAGGAACGGCAGCGCCCAGAGGCGCCCCGCCCAGGGGATCGGGGCGAGCACCATGAGGCTCATCCAGCGCAGCCCGCTCGCCTTGACGAAATGGCTGTCGGAGGAGCGAACTGGATCACGGTAGATGCCCTTGGCCGCGATCCGCTTGCCGCGGCGGCGCTCGATCGTATCGTCCAGTCCCAGGACCACGGGGCCGCGTTGCGCGAACGCATCGACGAGGAGCCCGAGCAGGATACGGCTGCCGGAGCGCGGGCACCACGCCGCTCGGTTGAGGATGCGGTGGACGTTCACGAACCGCCGCTCCTGCGCGCGGCCGATGATGCGCAGGACGCTCGTCACCGTGCGCCGCCCCGGCGTCAGAATCGCGCCGATCAGCAACAGCTGAGCATGGCGCCAGGAGCGGTGGACGAACAGCGGCGCGAACGCCAGGATGATCCCGGCGAAGCGGGTGGGTAGGGGCAGCATGGCGGTGTCTCTTGGCGGGGACGCCACCAGCCTATCCCTCACGCCCGCTTCGTCACCTCCGCCCACTCCACGCGCCGCAAATGGCCAAAGTCGAGCTAAGAGTCCGTCCGATAAGTCATGACGCTCGGCCGAGCCTTCGGACGAGGATCGTGACGGCTGAGGCGTAGAGGAAGGCCTGGGCCGAGGCGAGGGTCGCCTCCGGGTCTTTCCAAAGGCGGCGGTTGCGGCTGATCCAGCCAAAGAAGCGTTCGACCACCCATCGGCGCGGATGCACGGCAAATCCAACCTGATCCTTGGGGTTGCGCACGATGTCGACGGTGATGATCGTTGCGGTCGCGGGCCTGTCGCCCGCATAGCCTGCATCGGCGAAGGCCTTGGCGATGAACGGGAAGGTCCGCTGCGACAGGCGCAGCACCGGTCCGGCACCATCGCGATCCTGCACGTCGGCGGGCTGTGGGTCGAGGACGAGCGCGCGTCCGTCCGTGTCGACCAGGGCCTGACGCTTGCGGCCCTTGATCTTCTTTCCGGCGTCGTAGCCGCGCGGCCCGCCGCTCTCGGTGGTCTTCACGCTCTGGCTATCGAGCACTGCGGCGGTAGGCGAGGCGCTTCGACCGACCCGCTCGCGGTCCGCCATGACGAGGTGATGGTTGATCCGGCCGAACAGGCCCTCGTCGCGCCAGCGCGCGAAGTAGCCGAACGTCGTGCTGCGTGGAGGCAGGTCCTTCGGGATCATCCGCCACGCGATGCCGCCGCGCAGCACGTAGAAGATGGCGTTCAGGATTTTTCGCATCGTCCAGACAGGCGGACGACCGCACGAGGCCGGCTCCAGCATCAGCGGCGCGATCACGGCCCACTCGCCATCCGTCAGGTCGGTTTCGTAGCGCAGGTTGGCACGGCTATGCTCCCGGCGAGTGGTCGGGGTCCACATGGCACTTCCAGGTCAGGCTTCAGCACCCTTCTGGAATCACCGCCATCCCGGCCACTCAACTCCTGCCGGATGTTATCGGACGGGCTCTCAGCACACTCTCGACGCGCTACGGGATCAATCCGGGTTCGATCGAACGACGTGATAGTCCCGCGGCATGGCAGCCGGCTCGTCAGCGACCTGATTCCGGATATGCGGCGACCACCAGTGCATCCGGCGGTGACGGAACTTGAAGTGCCCCCGCACGAAATGCTCCGCCCTCGCATCACCATCGCCCGGCATCGCTGCTGCCGAAGCCGCTTTGCTGCGCGCCGCCGATCGGCCGGATGCCGGATCACGCTTCCGGCCCCATGCCGTGAGTCGGGCCCTTACCGCCGCACCGCAGCTCTCGGACGAGCAGCGGTCAGCGGTCGCCGCCGTGACTGGGCCGGAGGCGGGTGGAGTCTCTGTACTTGAGGCCGGCGCCGGCACAGGGAAGACGGTGACGGCCAACGTGATCGTCGCTGCGGCCCAGGCATCCGGCCTGACGGTGGTCGGTCTGGCACCGAGCTGGGCGGCGGCCGTCGAACTTGGACGCTCGACCGGCATCGAGACCTTCGCCATCGCCAAATGGCGGCACGACCTCGAACACGGGCGCATCCCGGCGCTGGATGCCGACACCGTCCTCCTTTGCGACGAGGCTGGCATGGTCGGCACGAAGGACCTCGCCTTCGTGCTCGCAGCCGTTGCGGCAGCGCCGGGGGGCGGTGCCCGCGCAATCCTTCTGGGTGACAGGCGCCAGCTCGCGGCAGTGTCGGGCGGCTCGGCGCTGCGGGCGGTGGTGGACGTTCTCGGACGTCATGCCACGCTCACCGAGGTGCGGCGCCAGGAAGTGCCCTGGCAGCGAGCCGCCTCGGTCCTGATGGCGCGGGGCGACGTCGAGGCCGGGCTGCGCGCCTATGCCCGGCACGAGCGCATCGAGTTCGTGAGCGGCGCCACGGCAGCGCAGGATCGAGCGATCGCACTTTGGACCGCGGCACGAGCCAGCTATGGCAACACCGAGGTCTTGATGGTCACCCGTCGCAACCGTGATGCGGCAAGCCTGAACGCGGCAGCCCGTGCGGTGCTTCGGGCGGAAGGCATCCTCGCCGGGGCCGAGGTCGACGTGGTCGCACGCGACCGCGAGAACAAGGCGGGCGCGCTAACGCTCGCGCGTGGCGACCGCATCCGCTTCGGTGAGGGGATCCAGCGGCAAGGGATCCGCAACGGCACCCGCGCCACGGTCGTGTCGATTGGGCCAGACGGCGAGGACGTGCTGCGCCTGCGGGTCAGGCTGGAGGACGGGCGCGTGGTCGAGGACGCGTATGCAAGCTTCGTCCGCGCGCCGATCCCCGGCGCCCGCCGTCGCGAGATGCTGCCGCGGATCTCGCATGCTTATGCCGGCACGGCTTATTCTGTGCAGGGCCGCACAGCGGCGTCCTGCGTGTATTACGGCGCCACGCGTAGCGATGCCCGAGAGCTCTATGTCGGGCTGACCCGTCACCGTCAGGACGCCTGGCTTGTGGTCGAGCGCGAACGGTTGGAGGCGACGGTTCGTGCCCGCGGCAGCGATCCGCGCGGCAAGCCGAGCACGTCCGAGCTGACCGAACGGCTATTCGTCGAGGCACGGCGCTATGCCGAGAAGGTGAACGTCGTCGACCACGTCGAGGATCGCGAGACCTTCGTGCGCACGGGCATGATCCGTCCGCACCGTTCCGAGACCACAATCGACATCACGCGCGGGTTCGAGGCCGGGCGTGCGCTTCGCGCCGCCTTGCAGGAGATTCAGGCCGCCCCGCGTCTCGCCCTGTGGCACTTGACGCATCTCTTTCAGGGAGCCGAGCGCATCATCGCGCAAGGCTTCGCACAGCTCGTCGAAGCTTTACGGCTGCCACCCCTGCCGCGGCGAGAGCGAGAGAGCGACGGTAGTCGGACCACGGACCGATCGAATTCGGGCTACGAGCGATAGCTCGACGGCGTTCTTTCGACTTGCGGACCTTTCGGTCGATGCGACGATCGCTCGAACGGAACTCGGATTTATGATCTCCCGACGCGGGACCTATCGTCGGTTCAAGGGTGGTTTCGGCGAACGCTCGTTGGCTCTCGCGTCGACGCGTGAAGCTCTCACGTTCGATTTCGCGCGGCGGGTGTAGGGTGATGGTTTCTTTTCGGAAACCCATCCGAGCAGCTGAATCGGCTTCGCTTCGAGATGGGCGGTCACGGTCGGGATCTTGATGAGGTCATCAAGCATCGAGCGTAGCGCAATCGGATCGCAGTAGCGCTCGTCCGTCTCCCCTTTGCCACCGTGGCCGAGGATGTCGGCCCGAATCTCCGTGTGAACCCGCGCCTGCTTGAGGTTGTTTCCCAGAGCATGCCGGAAGGAATGGATGACTTTCTTTCGCGCCGTCGCATCGGGGATCGCGATCCGCATGCCCGCGATGAACTCGTCATAGAGGCGGTCCCCGAGAAGCGCGTTGGTGTTCGTGGCTTTCAGGTCGGGGAATACGAGCCGGTAGCCGAGCTTCTTGATGGCGCGGACATAGTCCAGAAACCCGAGGCGCAGGATCTCGGGATGGAGCGCGAGGTAACGGACGGACTGATCGTTCTTCACGCGCCGCGTCACGTTGCGTCGGATGTCGATATAGGCGATCCCGTCGAGCTCACTGACGTCTTCGACTTGCAGGCCGCAAATCTCTTCCCGCCGCGCTCCCGTGTAATATAAGAGGATGATCGCGTAATACAGTGCGCGGTGGATCGTCTCCGGGCCCGGTTCGAACGGCTGACGCCACGATTTGCAGCCGGTGAAGCAGGCCAATCGGAAGATTGCGCCGACGTCTTCGTGGGTGAGGGCGGCGCGCTTGTTGCGCGCCCGGTTCTTCATCTTGGCCCGCAGCAGGGTCACATTGATGCCGGGGTCGATGATAAGCCCCTGAGCCTTCAGATGGGTCATCAACTGACCCAGGAAGGTCAGGTGACGGTTGAGGGTGGCACCGGAATTCCCGCGTTTCCCGGGTGCGAGCTTGGCGCCGATCGCCACGAGTTCGGCGGTGGTGCGGGCTGGATCGTTCGGGCTCTTGCCGTAGCTCGGCGAGATCGCGCGCAGGAAGCCGACGAGATCGGCGAAATGCCGCTGACGCAGATCCTCGACCGCCACGAGCCCGCGTTCGAGGAGCAATTTTGCAAACAGTGCGTAGATCTGGCGGGCCTGGTTCTGCGTCTTGGCATCCCAGTTCTCATCCCGGCCGCGCGCCGCGATCATCGCCTCGCCGAGCACGACGATCGGATGGTGCGCGGGCGCGGTGATCGGAGGGGGTGCGGAACACACGACGGATGGGCCGTCCGGCGTGGAATCCGCCATCTCGTAGGTCCGGCGCGTCTCGGGCCGGGGTGTCTCGGGCAATGGAGGGGAGGGCGCCGAGCGAGCCGGCTCAACGATCGCGGCGGCGCGGGCGTCGACCTCGCGGAGCATGATGGCGTCGAGCTTGGCGCCGTCTTCGACGCGGTCGCCGTCGTACCGACGCTCCGTCGCGAAGGCGGCCGCCGCCATGGCGCGCAGCGTTTCCGTCTGAGCCAGCGCCAGGTTCACGGATGTCGGCGGCGCGTTTTGATGGGTCAAAAGGGTTTCGAGACGTTGCCGAGGCATCCGATGCGCGCCTTGCGCGATCATCGCGGCGAGCGTGGCAACGACCTCGGCGATGTCTTCCGGACTTAAGCCTTGCTCGGCCATCTTGGCGGCCGTCCCCGCATCCACCTTCGCCGCCGCGCCCCGGCCGGCAAGCAGGCGAAACACCCAGCCCATGCGGTGATCGCAGCGCCGGCTTTCATCCGGGTCGAAATCCGGGTCGGCGCGTTCGGCGGCCGCGACCCGGTCGAGCTTGTCGAGGTGGACGAGCAGGCTCTCGCGAAAAACCCCGTCGAGCTGGCGGCGGGTCATGACGATGTCGGGGTCGGCGTCTGCCATGGCACGGTGAAAAAGTTCGTCGGAATACGCCGTGAGCTGGCCGGCGAGGAAGCGGGCGCGGCGCGGATCGCACGTGCCGAGGCTCACGATAAGCGCGTCGCCCTTACAAAATTGGCACAAGGACCGCGGGATTCGGCGACGCCAGGTATAGGTCGCGCCGCGGCGGTAGGCATGGGCAATGGCCGGCATCGGACACACTCTGTGCTACAGTCATGTGCAACAGGGATGTGCGCAAACTCCGAATCCGCAGGACGGAAACAAAGCAATATCAACGACTTGCGTGGAATTTGGCTGGGGCGCCAGGATTCGAACCTGGGAATGGCGGTACCAAAAACCGCTGCCTTACCACTTGGCGACGCCCCACCAGAGGACGGCGCTGTCTAGACGCGGATGCGCGGACAGGCAACTGGTTTGACGGGGGCGGTGGAGAGGCGCGCGATGGGCGGCAGGGTGGCTTTGGTG